>JBEDHF010000013.1:0-17036 GCA_041174245.1 Cyanobacteriota bacterium | reverse complement strand
GATCTGGCGCACGGCGTCATTGCTCAGGGAGCTCGGCACCGACACCTGCACGACCCGATCCAGTGGTTCGACCCGGCCGATTGCGGCCACCCGGCGCGGCAGCAGGGTCTGTTGGCGGCGTTCCTGCTCCTGCCGCCGCTGCTGCTCCTGGCCCCCCCACACCAGCAGGCCCGCCCCGGCGCTGAGCAGCAACACCAGGGCGATCCAGCGCCGTCGCCAGCGTCCGCGGGACTGTGGCTGTTGCCGTTGCTGTGGCTGTGGCGCTGCCGGGGGCACGGCCGGCGACGGCGGGGGGTCGGGCATGGGTGCACGGAGCCTCCTTCAAGCTAGTGCGATCGCCCCTGCCGGGCAGGGTCCGCCGCCAACGGGCGGGCCGGACGCCGCACAATGCGCTGGAAGCGGCCCAGGCGCCCGCCGGTCAGCGCGTCTGGCGTTGCCATCTCCCCAGGTCCCTGCACTTCTCACGTTCCCGGATGTTGCCGTGATTCAGGTTGAGCGCCTCAGCAAGCGTTACCGGGTGGCCAGCAAGCCGCCCGGCCTGGCCGGCACCTTGCGTCATTTCCTGCAGCGGCGCACCCGCGAGGTGGCGGCCGTGCGCGAGCTCAGCTTCGCGATCGCTCCGGGAGAGATGGTGGGGTTTCTCGGCGCCAATGGTGCCGGCAAGACCACCACCTTGAAGATGCTCTGCGGCCTGATCCATCCCAGCGCCGGCCGCGTGCGGGTGGCGGGCTTCGAGCCCCGGCGGCGGCAGCGGGCCTTTCTGCAGCAGATCACCCTGGTGATGGGCCAGAAGCAGCAGCTGATCTGGGATTTGCCACCGCTGGATTCGCTGCGGGTCAATGCCGCCGTCTATGGCCTGGGCGAACGGGAGGCGGAGCGGCGCATCACCGAACTGGCCGAGATGCTCGAGCTCGGCGAGGAGCTCACCCGCCCGGTGCGCAAGCTCTCGCTCGGTCAGCGGATGAAGGCCGAGCTGCTGGCGGCGCTGCTGCACCGGCCCTCGGTGCTCTTTCTCGATGAGCCCACCCTCGGCCTCGATGTCAACGCCCAGGCGCGGGTGCGCAGCTTCCTGGCCGACTACAACCGCCAGAGCGGCGCCACCGTGCTGCTCACCAGCCATTACATGGCTGACATCACGGCCCTCTGCCCGCGGGTGCTGCTGATCCACAACGGCGCCCTGGCCCACGATGGGCCGCTCGAGGCCCTCGCCGCCCGCCTGGCACCCTGCCGCCAGGTGCGCCTGGAGCTGGCCGATCCCGCCGATCCGGCGGCGCTTTCGGCCTATGGCCAGCTGGAAAGCTGCGAAGGGCGCAGCGCCGCCTTGCTCGTGCCCCGCGAGCGCCTCACCACGGTGGTGGCCGACCTGCTCGCCGGTTTTGAGGTGCGCGATCTCGAGGTCAGCGATCCGCCGATCGAGGAACTGATCGGCGGCCTGTTCCGCGAGGCCGATAGCTTGCCTTGATCGTCTTGCGATTCAACCCATGCAGGCCAGCTGGAACGGCGTCGTGATCGCCAGCAGCGAGGACATCGTCACCGTGGAGGGCAATGCTTACTTCCCCCCTGAAGCCCTGAATGCGGCCTGCTTCCAGCCCTCCGATCGCCGCACCACCTGCGGTTGGAAGGGCGAGGCGCACTACTACAACGTTGTCGTTGACGGTCAGGTCAATGCCGATGCCGCCTGGTTCTATCCCGACCCGAAGGATGCAGCGGCCGAGATCAAGGGTCGGGTGGCCTTCTGGAAAGGGGTGAAGGTCAGCTGAGGTGGCCGGGGCCGGCCCGATCCGACGCCGCCTGCGGGTGGCGAGGGCCCTGCTGGGCAGCCAGTACGCCCTGATGCTCGAGTACCGGGCGGAGATCGCCCTCTGGGCCCTCTCCGGTCTGCTGCCGTTCATCATGCTGGCCCTCTGGAGCCAGGCGCCTGCCGGCCAGGCCCTGGGCTTCGGTCCTGGCGGATTGTCGCGCTACTTCCTCAGCGCCTACCTGGTGCGCCAGTTCTCGGTGGCCTGGGTGGTCTATGCCTTTGAGGAGGACGCCCTGCTCGGTCGCCTGTCGCCGTTTCTGCTGCAGCCCCTGCATCCGCTCTGGCGTTATGTGGCCTCCCATCTGGCGGAGCAGCTGAGCCGGTTGCCCTTTGCCCTGGCGATCGCGGCGCTGTTCTTCGCGCTGCAGCCCGAGGCGTTCTGGTTGCCCGGTCCCGGTCAGCTGCTGCTGGCCTGGCTGGCCACCCTGGCCTCGTTCACGATCGCCTTTCTGCTCCAGAGCCTGATCGCGGCGCTCTGCTTCTGGAGCGAGAAGGCCAGTGCCCTGGAGCGCCTGCTGACGGTGCCGATGCTCTTCTTTTCGGGGCTGCTGGCGCCGCTGGCGGCCTTCCCGGAGCCGCTGCGGGCCGTGGCCCAGTGGACCCCCTTCCCCTGGTTGATTGATTTTCCGGCCCGCTTGCTGGCCGGTCTGCCGGTGCAGCTGGCCCTGGGGTTCGGGGTGCAGCTGGCCTGGATCGGCCTGTTGCTGCCGCTGGTGCTGCTGCTCTGGCGCGCCGGCGTGCGCCGCTACACGGCGATGGGGGCCTGAGGATGCGCGAGCTGATCCGCTACGCCCGCAGCCTGCGCCGCTTCTGGGGGACGGCCCTGGCCGGCCAGCTCGAATACCAGCTCAATGTGCTGCTGGAATTGCTGGCTGCCGTCGCCACCCTGGCCGGCAGTGTGGTGATCCTGTCGCTGTTCTTCGGGCCGGGCGAGGGCGGCGGCGTCGACCGCCAGCTGGGCGGCTGGAGCTGGCAGGAGGCCCTGGTGGTGCAGGGGATTTACACGCTGCTCGATGGGGTGGCCAGCACCTGGCTGCGGCCCAATCTCGGCGCCATCGTCACCCACGTGCGCGAAGGCACCCTCGATTTCGTGCTCCTGAAGCCGATCGATAGCCAGTTCTGGCTGTCGCTGCGCACCCTCTCGCCCGCCGGTCTCAGCGAGATCGCCCTCGGGCTGGGCCTGATCGTCTGGGCCGCGCCCCGGGCCGGCGCCACGCCCACGCCCGGATCGCTGGCCCTTGCGCTGCTGCTGTTGCTGGCCGGTGTGCTGATCCTCTATGCGCTCTGGTTTCTGCTGGCCACCACCAGCATCTGGTTCGTGAAGACCTGGAACGCCACCGAGGTGTTGCGCGCTGCGCTCACCGCCGGCCGTTTTCCCCTCAGCGCCTACCCGCCGGGGCTGCGGCTGCTGTTCACCCTGGTGCTGCCGGTGGCCTTCCTGACCACGGTGCCGGCAGAGGCGATTCTGGGGCGGGTGACGCTGCCCTGGATCGGCCTGGCCCTGGCCGCGGCGGCTCTTGGCCTCGGGTTGAGTCGTGCCTTCTGGCGCTATGCCCTGCGGCATTACACCTCGGCGTCGAGCTGAGGCCGGCCGGTGAGCGCGTGCAGGGCGCTGTAGTCGAGGTCATCAAGGCCGGCGGCGGTGGCCCGCTGCAGCAGGCTCTGCAGCCCGGTGAGTCCCTGCACATCAAGGCCCTGGGCCCTGGCGGCATCAACGAACAGGTTCAGGTCCTTGCGCAGATGGGCGGTCGGGAAGTTGGGGTTGCCGTAGTCGCCGGCCAGTTCCTTGGCCAGCTTCTTGTCGAAGGTGGGCGCGTGCAGGGCGCTGGCCCGCAGGATCGCCATGAAGGCCTCCACCTCGACCCCGGCCGCCTGCACGCCGTGCAAGGCCAGCGAGAAGCTGTGGGTGAGGCTGGCGATCAGCTGGTTCAGGGCCAGCTTGGTGTGGGAGGCCGCCCCCACTGGGCCCAGGGCCTTCGGTGCTGGATCGAGCTCCCGCAGCACCGGCAGGGCCCGCTCCAGCGCGGCTGGTTCGCCGCCCACCATCACCTGCAGGCTGCCCTGCAGGGCCTCGGGCCGGCTGCCGAGCACGGGGGTTTCCAGAAACGCGGCCCCGAGAGCAGCCAGATCGCCGGCCAGGGCGGCACTTTCGCTGGGGGCGATCGTGGCCACCTGCAGCACCAGCCGCCCGGCCAGGGCCTCGGCAGCCTGCTCGAGCAGCACCGAGCGGGTGGTCGGCCCGTCGCTGAGCACCGTGATCACCAGCTCGGACGCGGCGACGGCCTGCTGCGGTGAGGGGGCCGGCCTTGCGCCGAGGGCCACCAGGGGCGCCAGTCGCTCCTGGCTGCGGTTCCAGACGGTGAGCGCATGGCCGCGCCGGATCAGACGCTCGGCGATCGCGGCGCCGAGCAGTCCGGTGCCCAGCACCGTGATTGTCGTTGTGGTTGCCGCTGCCATCGACGCTCCAGGCCCGGGCGCTCAAGTTACCGGTCGCTGCCTGCACCGGGCCCGCCCTCAGCTGATCAGCGCCTGGTTGGCGAGCCCTGAGCCCAGCTGATCGACCAGGGCCTGCAGCTGCAGGGCTGGATCGAGGCCGGCCGCCCATGGGCCAGTCGCCGGCAGCAGGCCGCTGCTGGCGCTGGCCAGGTGCGGCAGCAGCCGCCGTCGATCGCTGCGCAGGCTGCCGTCGTCGCCGAGGCGGAAGCTGACGTTTCCCAGTTGCACGCTTTCGATCCGGTTGCCGGCCTCGGGCCGGCGTCGCCCCAGGGCATCGAGCAACAGGGCGATCGGGGCCAGCTCCTGCTCACCGCCACTCGGGCGGCGGCTGATCAGTAGATCGTTGCCATCGATCAGGGTCAGGGCGATCCGCTCGGCGTCGATGCCGTCGAGCTGAACCACGTCCTGACCGGCGCCAGGTCCCATGCCGCCCAGATCGGCGATCAGGGCGAAGGATCCGGCCGGCACCAGGTAGCGGTCATCACCACGGCCGCCGCAGAGCAGTGGCACGGCCCAGCCGCCCCCTTCGGCCCGCTCCTGGGCCAGGCCCGTGAGCGTGTCGCGGCCGCTGCCGCCGAACACCGCCTCCCCCAGCAGCCTGCCATCGATCCAGGTGGCCGAGCCGATCAGCTGGTCGTCGATCTGGCTGCCCAGGCGCACCTGCCAACGACCGAAGCTCGCCACCGCCTGCGGCAGGCGCAGGGAGGCGCGGCTCGTGGCGCTGCTGTTGCCGGCCTGGTCGGTGGCCAGCAGCGACAGGGGCACGCTGGTCGGCATGGCCTCCAGTTGCCGCCGTTGCTCGGGGCTCGGCGCCCAGCGGAAGCGCCCCTCGGCGTCGGTGCCCATGGCACTCAGCAGCGAGCCGAGGCGCAGGGTCACCGTGGCACCGGCTTCCGCCACCCCTTCGAGCAGGGCATCGCCTTCGGAGCCGCTGATCACCCCATCGCTGCCGCCCAGGGCCCGCAGGATCTGCGGTGCTGCTGGCGCCGTGCGATCGATCCAGAGAGGCAGAGGCGGCAGGCTCGGGCTGCGGTTGCCGGCCCGATCGCAGGCTTCGACCCAGACGCTGTGCTGGCCTTCCGCCAGACGTCCGCTGGCCAGGCTCCAGCGGTTGCCGTTCAGGCGCCCTTCCCCCAGGCAGCGGCTGCCATCCCAGACCAGCACCGAGGCGATGCCGCTGCCGCCGCTGTCGCTGACCGTGCCGCTCAGGTTCAGGTCGCTGACGCGGCTGATCGTTGGCAGCGGGTTGATCCGCGCCGTTGGTCTGCATCCATCCACCTGCACGAGCGGCAGCGCGGGCGCCGCATGGACCAGGTCGGCGCCCAGACCATCGAGGCTGCGGATGCCGGCCAGCGCCGCCTCCCCCGGGCCGGGCCCCGTCGCCAGGCGCAGGGCGTTGGCCTCCAGCTGCAGGCCGCCATGGTCGCCGTCGCCGATGGTGTAGCGAAAACGCAGGGTCTCACTGCCGGATCCCTCCAGGTAGAGCGCGGAGCGGCTCTGGCCGCCCACACGCAGAGCGATCGATGGCTGGCCGCTCACCTGCACCGGCGCGGAGAAACGCACCGCGATCTCGAGGCTGTCTCCGGCTGTCCACCAGGGCCGGCTCTGGCTGCCGGTGACGCTGACGCCGGTGATCTGCGGCGGGCAGCGCAGCTCCAGCGAGGCGGCTTCGAACCGGGTGTTCGTTGGGGTGTGCAGGGCGGTCAGTCGCAGGGTGGTCTGTGTGAACCCCGCGCGGGTGTGCAGGTTCAGCAGCCCCAGCTGCACCGGAGCGCTGCTGCCCGGCCAGCGGCCCAGGGGGTCGAGGTAGGTGAAGCGCAGCACCTGATCGGTGCTCGGATCGCCATCCGATTCCTCGGGCCGTTCAGCCCGCGGCACCAGCAGCGGCCAGGTGCCGTGCCAGCCGGAGCTGAACAGTCGCGCCGCCAAGATTGGCGCCCAGCGCAGCTCACGGCTGTCGAAATGGAGCAGAGCGTCGAGGCCGCTCAGGCCCCCTGGCGCGGCCTCGGCCCGATAGGTGAGGGAGAGGGCCAGATCGCGGTCGCCGAGCACGGCCCGGGGACCGTCACCGAGGCTGAGGATCTGCTTGGCGGAGACCGGCACGGGCGGCTGGCTGGGATCGGTTCCCAGCGTTCCCCGCTCGATCTCCATAGGCTGGCAGCGGCCTGCGTCGTCCGTTGATGGGCTCTCCGCCTGAGGCCCTGCTGTTGCAGTGGCTGCCCTGGTTTCAGAGCCCGCTCGGGCTGGCCCTGTTCGTGCCCCTCTACGCCCTCTGGGTGTCGCTGCTGTTGCCGGGGGTGTGGCTGTCGATGGTCGCCGGTGTGCTCTACGGACCCTGGCTCGGCAGCCTGGTGGTCTTTGTCGGTGCCTGCGCCGGCGCGGAGCTGGTGTTTCTGCTGGCCCGCAGCCGCTGGCGTGACTGGGCCCAACGGCGGCTGCAGGCGTCGCCCAGGCTGCAACGGCTGGAGCAGGCCGTCGGCCGGGAGGGGCTGCGGCTGGTGCTGCTCACCCGCCTTTCTCCGCTCTTCCCCTTCAGCCTGCTCAACCTGGCCTATGGCCTCAGTCCGGTGAGCGTGCGCGATTACAGCCTTGGGCTGCTTGGCATCCTTCCCGGCACGGTGCTGTTCTGCGCCCTCGGGGCCCTGGCCGGCGATGTGGCCCGCTTTGCGGAGGTGCTGCAGGGGGGCTCCGATCCGCGGTTCTGGATCCTGAAGCTGCTGGGGGTGGCGGCCACGATCGCGGTGATGGTGATCGTCACCCGCCTCGGACGTCAGGCCCTGGAGGCGGCGGATCCGCAGGCGTCGTCTCAGGACGGCTGATCCGGGTTCGGCAGGGGCCAGTCCCGCAGGGCGGCGATTGCCACGAACCAGCCCAGGCGCAGCCGGGCGATCGCGCCGCTGCGGGCCGCCAGCTCGGCGTATTTCGCCCGGCCGCAGTCGGTTTTGATCCAGCGGTGGATCGGCGCGGCCTCGCTGATGGCCGGGACTGGGCTCTGGGGGCTGGCCGGGGCCATGGTGGGCGGCGGAAACGCCACCAGCCTGGCGCCTGAGCGTTCCCCTTGCTGGCTTGGCCCTGACCCCTTGCCGATCTCTTGCCGCTGCAGGGGGGCGGATGCAGCAGGATTCAGGTCACTGTGCGTGGGCGCTGACCGTGGGCGAGCGTTTCGGAACCGTGCCGGGAACGGCTCGTCTGAGGCGTGGCTGGCTGCCCTGGGGCCTCGCCCTGCTGCTTTTGATCAGCGCTGTGCTGCCGGGTCTTCTTTCCGGCCCGGCCGCTGCCCGGGCCGCCAGTCGGGGCGTGGGCCAGGCGGCTTCGGCGGTTGGCGGCGGCCTCCAGGAGCTGGTGGTGCTCGCGTATCACGAGATCAGTGAGCCGGCGGCGGCGATCATTCCCGACTACGCCGTTCGGCCGGCGGATTTTCAGGAGCAGATCCACTGGCTGCAGGCCCATGGCTATCAGTTTGTCTCTGTGGATCAGGTGCTGGCGGCCCGCGCCGGTCGGGTGCCCTTGCCCGCCAAGCCGGTGCTGCTCAGCTTTGATGACGGTTACCGCAGCGTTTATGAGCAGGCGTTCCCGCTGCTGCAGCGCGAGCGGCTGCCGGCGGTGATTGCCCTGGTGGGCACCTGGCTGGAGCCTGCGGCTGGGTCGATCGCCTTCGGCGATCAGATGATCGCCCGCGAACGTCTGCTCAGCTGGGAGCAGATCCGCACGATGGTGGCCAGTGGTCTGGTGGAGGTGGCCAGCCACACCTACGACCTCCATCGCGGCATCAACGCCAACCCCCAGGGCAATTCCGAACCGGCGGTCACCACCCGCCTTTACGCCCCTGGCCGCGGCTACGAGGCCGAGGCGACCTACGGCCGCCGCCTGCGCGACGATCTGCGCCACAACAACACGCTGCTGCGGCGCCACACCGGCCAGACCCCGCGCGTGGTGGTCTGGCCCTATGGCCGTTACAACCAGACCGCCGCTGCCGCTGCCGTCCGTGAGGGCCTGCCGATTGGCTTCACCCTCGACGATGGCGCCAACGGCGCCGATGTGCCCCTGACCAGCCTGCGTCGGGTGCTGATGAGCGCCGAGCTCGGCGGAGCTGCGGGCCTGAAGCAGGAACTGCTGGTGCGTGATCACAACGGTGATGACAGCCTGCGGGCCGCCAAGGTGATGCATGTCGACCTCGACAACATCCACGACCCCGATCCGAAGGAGACCGAGCGCAACCTGCAGCTGCTGCTCGAGCGCATCCGGGCGATGGGGGTGAACACGGTGTATCTGCAGGCCTATGCCGATCCCGATGGCAATGGCGCCGCCGATGCCCTCTATTTCCCCAACCGGCATCTGCCGATGCGGGCCGACCTCTTCAATCACGTCGCCTGGGAGATCCGCACCCGCACCCAGGTGCGCCGCCTCTACGCCTGGATGCCGGCCCTGGCCTTTGAGCTGCCGACGTCCGTGCTGCCGGCCAACGAGCGGGTGATCACCCAGGCATCTCCGCGCACGGGGCACGTGGCCATGGGCTATCCGCGCCTTTCGCCCTTTTCGGAGCGGGCGATGCAGATCGTGGCGGACATCTACACCGATCTTTCGCGTCGGGCCACCTTTGATGGCCTCCTCTTCCATGACGATCTCACCCTCAGTGACTACGAAGACGCCAGCCCCGCCGCCCTGCGCCGCTACCGCGCCTGGGGGCTGCCGATGACTCTGGCGCGCATCCGCGCCGACGATCAGCTGATGGAGCGCTGGATGACGGCCAAGACCGCCTGGCTTGATCAATGCAGCCTGCAGCTGGCGGCCCTGGTGCGCCAGAACCAGCCGCAGCTGCGCACCGCCCGCAATCTTTACGCCCAGGTGGTGCTCAATCCCCACGCCCAGTCCTGGTACAGCCAGTCGCTGGCGTCCTCGTTGGCCCATTACGACGTCACGGCTGTGATGGCGATGCCCTACATGGAGCAGGCCGGCGACTCCGAGCAGTTCTTCACCCAGCTGGTGGAGCAGGTGCGCGAGCAGCCCGATGGGCTGCGCAAGGTGCTCTTTGAGCTTCAGAGCACCGACTGGCGCAGCGGTCGCGATCTGCCCACCGCTGAGCTGGCGGCGCAGTGGCAGCAGCTTTACCGCCTTGGCGCCCGTCACGTGGGCTACTACCCCGACAACCTCCACCGCCGCAGCCCCGATCCAGCGACGCTGCGGCCGGTGCTCGATCAGATGTCCAGCGAGCCCCGGCTGCCGTGATGCTGGCCTTGCTGGCCACCTTTCTTGTGGGCTATCCGCTGCTGCTGGTGGCCCTCTGGATCCTGTTGGCGCTGCTGTTCGTGGCCCGGCGCGAGGGGCGCGAGCGCTGGCTGACGGCGCCACCGGCGGCGGCGGAGCAACCGCCGGTGACGGTGCTGATTCCCTGCTTCAACGAGGGTCCGCAGCTGCTGGAAACCCTGCAGGCCGCCCTTCGCCTCGACTGGCCCGACTGGGAGGTGATCGCCATCAACGACGGCAGTGTCGATGACACCGGCGAACAGCTCGAAGCCCTGTTGCCCCTGCACCCCCGGTTGCGGGTGGTGCATCTGGCCAGCAACCAGGGCAAGGCCCTGGCGCTGCGGGCCGGCGCCCTGCTGGCCCGCCATGAGCTGCTGCTCTGCATCGATGCCGATGCCGTGCTCGATCCCCAGGCCCTGGGCTGGATGGTGCGCCATCTGCTGGCTGATCCCCGCGTCGGTGCCGTCACCGGCAACCCCCGCATCCGCAACCGCACCACCCTGCTCGGCCGGCTGCAGGTGGGGGAGTTCTCGATGATCGTCGGCCTGATCAAACGGGCCCAGTCGGTGCTCGGTTCCCTGTTCTGCGTGTCCGGGGTGATGGGCCTGTTCCGGCGCCAGGCCCTGCATGCCGTCGGTTACTGGGATCCGGGCTGCCTGACGGAAGACATCGCCGTCACCTGGGCCTTGCAGCGCGCCGGCTGGCAGGTGCGCTTTGAGCCCCATGCCCTGGTCTGGATCCTGATGCCCGAAACCCTGGCCGGGCTCTGGAAGCAGCGCCTGCGCTGGGCCCAGGGCGGGTTGGAGGTGCTGCTCACCCATGCCGATCTGCTGGGCGATCCCAGGCGTTGGCGGCTCTGGGTGCTGCTGCTGGAGCCGGTGCTGACCCTGGTCTGGGCCCATCTGCTGGCGATCAGCCTGGTTGCGCCACCGCTGCTGCTGCTGGTCGGGGTGCCGCTGCCCGCATCGGTGCTGGTGGACGAACTGCTTCCCCATGGCCTGGCGGCGGCGCTGCTGCCGGCCTGTCTGCTGCAGGTGTTGATCAGCGTCTGGCTGGATCTTCCTTACGACCGGGGCCTGCGGCGCAATGGCTTCTGGATGATCTGGTATCCGCTGGCCTTCTGGCTGATCACCTTTCTGGCGGCGTTGGCGGCGCTGCCATCGCTGCTTCGACGCGGCCGGGGTGTGCGGGCCCGCTGGCAGAGCCCGGATCGCGGCCGGCGTGCCTGAGGGCGGGCGGTGCGATCACGCTGCTGCTGGCCTCGATCAGGGGCTCGCGCCGCAGTGCACGCGGCGGTTCACACAGCAGCTCACGATTCTTTTCGATGTCTGGCCCATCAGGCGTCAAGCTATTATCAGGTTTCGACCAAGGTTCCGTGACGCCGGCCACCGTTTCCCCGACTGCCTACGGTGCTGATCTCTCCACCGTGGTGGCCGATCCCACGGCGGCTGGCGCCGCTGCCACCGCACCCTGGCGTCTCGAGCCGCCGATCCTGGATCTGCGCCCCAGCCAGGTCGGGCCCCGGCGCTGGGCAGGGCGGCTGCTCACCCTCGCGCTCTGGGCCGGTGCCGCCTCGCTGATGGGCGCACCGCTCAGCGCCGGCCTTGCCCTCGGGGCTCTGCCTGTGCTCTTCCATGCCCGTCGCCGCCGTGGCCTGTCCCTGGTGGCGGCGTTGCCGCCGGCTGTGCCGGAGGATCTGCCCCGTCAGGCCCTCGCCGAAGCCTTCGGTCTGGGCGAATCCAGCCTGTTCCGGGCCCGCCATGCCCGTCTCAGCACCGTGCATTTCAACGCCGAGGGCGCCATCGTCACGATCGACTGTGCGCCGCTGCCGGCCGAACTCAGCTGAGGGCTTCAGTCAGCCGTAGGCAGCAGGGCCAGCAGACCGGCTTCATCCAGCACCGGCACCCCCAGGCTCTGGGCTTTGGTGAGCTTGCTGCCGGCTTCCTCGCCGGCCACCACGTAGCTGGTTTTCTTGCTCACCGAGCCGCTGACCTTGCCGCCGGCGGCTTCGATCAGCGCCTGGGCCTGGCTGCGGTTCAGGGTCGGCAGGGTGCCGGTGAGCACGAAGGTCTGGCCGGCCAGCCGAGCCTCGGCGCCATCCGCTGAGGCGGCGGCGGCCAGCTCGCTGGCGCTGGCGGCCAGGGAGAAGCCCAGCTGGCGCAGCTGTTGCAGCAGCTCCCCATTGGCGGCGGTGGCCCACCACTGCTGCAGGCTCTGGGCGATTTCGGGCCCGATCCCGAACACGGCGGTGATCTGTTCCGGGTGGTTCAGGGCGGCGTCACCGAGGATCTCGGCGCTCGGGAAGGCCCGGGCCAGGGCCTTGGCGTTCACCTCCCCCACGTGGTGGATGCCGAGGCCGTAGAGCTGCCGGTGCCAGGGCTGGGCCCGGGAGGCCCCAAGGGCGGCCACCAGGTTTTCGGCGCTCTTGCTGCCCATTCGCTCCAGGCTGGCCAGCAGGGCGGCATCGAGGCCGTAAAGGCCGGCGATGGAGCGCACCAGGCCCCGATCCACCAGCTGTTCGATCAGCTTGCTGCCGAGCCCCTCCACATCCAGGGCCCCTTTGCTCACCCAGTGGCGCAGGGCTCCGCGCAGGATCGCCGGGCAGCTGCTGTTGACGCAGCGGGTGGCGGCTTCCCCCTCTTCGCGCACCAGCTCCGAGCCGCATTCCGGGCAGGCGTGGGGCAGCTCCAGTCGCTGCGCTCTGCTGGGCCGCAGCTCCGGCAGCACCCGCACCACCTCGGGAATGATCTCGCCGGCCTTGCGCACCACGATCGTGTCGCCGCTGTGCAGATCAAGCTCCGCCAGCCGATCGGCGTTGTGGAGGGTGGCGCGGCTGACGCTCGTTCCCGCCAGGGCCACCGGTTCGAATTCGGCCACCGGCGTCACCACACCGGTGCGGCCCACCTGGCAGCTGAGGCGCAGCAGCCGGCTGGGCGCCTCCTCGGCCGGATATTTGAGCGCGATCGCCCAGCGCGGGGCCTTCTGGGTGAAGCCGGCGGCATCCTGCAGCCGCAGATCATTCAGCTTCACCACCACGCCGTCGGTGGCGTAGGCCAGGGTGCGGCGGCGTTGATCCCAGGCGTTGAAGAAGGCCTCCACCGCCGCCAGATCGGGCAGCAGCTCGGCGTTTGGATTGACCTTGAATCCGGCCCGCTGGAGCCATTGCAGGCATTCCCACTGGCTGCTGGGCCGCGGCGGATCGCCGGGCCCCGGCTGCCAGTCGTCCGGCAGGTGCAGGGTGTAAGCGAAGAAATCGAGCCGGCGGGCCGCCACCACCCGTGGATCGAGCTGACGCAGCGTCCCGGCGCAGGCATTGCGGGGATTGGCGAACAGGGCATCGCCCCGTTCGGCCCGCTCGGCATTGATCGCCGCGAAGGTGCCGTCGGGGATCAATGCCTCGCCCCGCACCTCCACCCAGGCAGGGGGATGCTCCAGCTGCAGGCGCAGGGGCACCGAGGCGATCGTGCGCACGTTGGCGGTGATCTCCTCGCCCTGTTCACCATCCCCTCGGGTGGCGGCCCGCACCAGCAGGCCGTCGTCGTAGCTGAGGGCCAGGGCGTTGCCGTCGATCTTCAGCTCGCCCACCATCGCCAGGGCCGGCGGCGGCGCCCCGGCTTCCGGCTCCCGGTCGAGCACCTTCAGCAGCCGGGCGTACCAGGCCTCCAGATCTTCGAGGTTGAAGGCGTTGTCGAGGCTGAGCAGGCCGATGCGATGCAGCACGCTCGTGAAGCCCGCCGCTGGACTGGCCCCGACCCGCTGGCTCGGGCTGTCGGGGCGGATCAGGCCCGGATCGGCCAGTTCCAGCTCGAGCAGTTCCCGGTAGAGGCGGTCGTAGACCGAATCCTCCAGTTCGGGGGCATCGAGCACGTAATAGGCGTGGGCGGCCCTGTTCAGCAGCTGCCGCAGTTCGGCGCTGCGGGCCTCGGGGCTCGGGGCGCTCATCGCTGGCAGGGCATCAACGGTTGGCCATCTTGGGCGGTCATGTCTGAGGCGCACGGGCGACGTGAAGCCCTGGAGGGCTCTGGCGCGGCCCCGGAGCCGCTCAGCTGGCGGCCAGACGGGTGATCCGATCGACCCGCCAGGTCTCATCGACCTTGGTGAAGGTGAAATCGAGGGGCAGCTCCTCGTTGCTTTCCGACTTGAGCTTCACCGTCAGGATGATCTGGTTGTCCTGCATCCGCGGTTTGCCCGACTTGAGGTTGCGGTAGCGGTTGAGCTGCAGGCCCGCCAGGAAGCGGATGAACTGCTGCCGGTTGACGTGGGAGCGGTAGTTCTTGGTGGTGAGCAGATAGGCGCCATCGATCTGCCCGGAGGCGATCTGGGTGAAGAACTGCTTGATCAGGGGATTGATCCCCCGGGCATCCAGCACCAGCTTCACCGCTGTGATGGTCCAGTAGAGGAGAAGGGCGCCGGCACCGGCCAGCAGCGCCTTCGAGCCGATCTCACGGGCCAGACCCCAATCCATCACGTGTGCCTTTTCTGCGGAGCGGTCCAGAGTCTGACCGACAGACTGGCCAGAATGTTGGCCCTGTGGGAACTCGCTGCTGCGGCATGCCCCTCGAACCGCTGCTGCCGTTGTTCCATCGCCTCAATCGCGAGCACTTCCAGGGCAGCCTGGCCCCGGAGGGACGGCCCCTGGTGGACCTGCGCTGGAGCGACGGCCGGCTCTCGCGCACGGCCGGGTTCTACCGCCGCGGCCGCCGGGCCAGTGGTGAGGATCTCTGCGAGATCGTGCTCTCCCGGCCGCTGCTCGATCCCCTGCCGCGGGAGGCCACCCTCAGCACGCTCTGCCACGAGATGATCCATGCCTGGGTCGATCGGGTGCTGCAGGTGCGCGAGGTGCACGGCCCCCGCTTCCGCGAGTGCATGGCCCGGATCAATGCCTCCCAGCAGCAGTTTCAGATCACGCTGCGGCACCGCTACCCGCTGCCGCGCTCGGAGCGCGGCCCCCGCTGGCTGGCCCGCTGCCCCAGCTGTGGGGTGGAGGCCCCCTATCAGCGGCGGGTGCGCGGGCTTGCCTGCCGGCTTTGCTGTGAGCGTTTCCATGGCGGTCGCTGGCACCCCAGCTGTGTGCTGATCTACGCGCCGGGTCCTGGGGCCTCCGCATCACCAGCCGGAGCGGCGGTCTTGTCGCCAGCGGCGCTTCCGTCGCCCGGCTCGATCCCAGCCCAGGGTCTGCCTCGGTAGCGTGAGGGCCTGGTGGAACCCTTGCGTGGTGGAACCGTTCAGCAACCGCCCCGACCGGCGCCCGCGCCCACCGCTGGCGTCAAGGGGCGCCGACAGGGGTGCCGATCCGCTGGATCAGCGCCTTGACCGGTGGATGTCAGCCGGGCGGCAGTTGGTGGATGGCGTCTCCGGTGCCCGCCCGGGGGGGCGCAACCGCGAGGGACGGGCGGCGGGCCGCCCGGGCTTTGAGGGCCTGGGTCGCTGGGTCGAAGACCGGCTCGACTGGCTGCTGGAGGAGGACGACGACTGGCGGGAGCCCTGGCAGCCGCAGCGGCCATCCGCACCGGTCGGCGATCGGCGTGGCAACGCCCGCCCCTGGGCTGGCTCGGAACCGTCGGCCCGACCGAGCCGCGTCAGCGATCAGGCGCCAAGCGATCGCTTCGAGCGCGTCCAGGCGGCGCCGCTGGAGCGCCGGCCCCTTCAGAACCCCGTCAGCAGCGCCCGTCGTCCGCTCGAGGCCCGCTCCCGCCGCCAGCCCCTCCAGGCCGATCTGCAGGACTGGCCCGAGGCCGAGTTGTTTCAGGTCCAACGCTGGCAGCGCCAGACCCCGTCCCAGCCTGCGCTCGAGCCAGGGGCGCCCGGGCAGCCGCCGGCTGCGGCCACGCCGCGGCAGCTCGCTGATCAGGCCAGCCCTGGCCGGCCCCTGCCCCGCTCCAGCCGCCGTCGCGACTGAGCGGGGCCAAGGCCATGCGCTCTCAGTGCCGGGCGCTTCGTGCGTCGCTGGTGCTGCTGTGGCGAGGCCGGCCGCCCCGGCGAGCGCTGAGGCGGCTGCGGCCCTGGTCCGCCACCTGAAAGGGGCTGCCGAGGGCGCGCAGCCCTTCGTTCACCGGGGCCACCAGCTCCCTGGGCAGCTCGGTGGCCATTTCGGCGGCGGTGGTGCAGATCGAGGGCGATCCCTCGTCGAGGGCGCTGAGCAGGGTCACCCACTGCTGCACGAGCGTGGTGTTAGCCATCGGTTTCAGGCCGCTGGCCTCAAGGATCGGACCGCAGCCCTGTTCGGCCCAGAGGGGACCGTGACGCGGTCGAGCGGGTTGCTGCTGATAGGCCAGACCCTCTTGCAGGGCCCGATGGGTCGCCGTGCCGTCGGCCTGGCGCAGGCCGGCGTCATGGAGCAGGCGGCCGCAATGCACGGCGGAGATGCCGTAGAGCCGACCGAGGGCCGTGAGGCTGAGCCAGGAGGCGGCGGGGCTGGAGGACGGGGCCATGGCAATGGCGCAAGTGCCCCCATGCTGCTCGCAGCACACAACCGGTCAAGCTGTCAAGTCCTTTTGGGTTGGTTTGGTAACACCATGATCGATCGCCCGGCCGTATCTCGGCCCTGAGGCGTTCCTGCCCTCAGTCTGCGGGCCGGGCTTCGGGCGGCAACGCGCCCGCCTGGCCCAGCCACTGTTCCAGCCGCGGCGAGAAGACCTCACGGATCACGGTCAGGGGCTGGCCGGCGCGGAAGAAGCGGTAATGACGGCTCCAGAGCGGCCCGTCTGCTCCCAGCCGTTGCTGCAGCCAGGGAGCCTGCACCAGTGCCAGCCCATCCACCTCCCGGAACAGTTCGGCGCGGTCGCTGGTGAGGCTGCTCCAGATCGGCTGCTCGCGTTGGCGCAGATGCCGTTCGGCCTGATCGCAGTTCCACCAGCTCTCGGCCCAGGCCAGGGTGGTGGAGCCGCAGCACAGCCACACCTGGCGCCTGAGCAGGGGGCCGGGCAGCTGGGCGCATTCCGGTGGTGCGCCGCAGGCGGCTCCAGGGTCGCGCCCGTCCTCCGGGGCCATGGCGATCAGTTCAATCCGCACCGGATGTCCGCTCAGCACCTCCAGGTGGCGGGTGGGGCTGCCATCACCGAGCAGCAGCAGCCGCCACGGGCCGTTCAGCTGCTGGGCCTGCTCGCCGGCCAGCACTTGCCGGAGCGAGGCCTGCCAGAGGATCTGCGGTGACGGCAGCAGTCGCGCTGGCGTGACGGTCATCGCCGCTGGCTGGGGGAGCGCCACCCTAGGCAGGCCTCAGGGAGCGGTGCTGATGCTCAGCCGGCGCTGCTCGCCGCCGCGCACGATCAGCACGGAATCACTGCTGGTGGACCGCAGTCGCCAGCCGCTGCCGCCGATCAGGTCGCCGATCGTGGCGTTGGCGGAGGCGCCACCGACCTGAAAAATGGCCGAGCCGCCCCGTCCCTGGGTCTGGATCACCCCCATCAGCACGGGCACGGGCCCTGCCGGGTTCGGCGGGCTGCCGCCCGCGGCGCCGTTGCCGGCAGCCGGTGCCGCCGCCGTGATCCGTGGG
>JBEDHF010000012.1:0-19589 GCA_041174245.1 Cyanobacteriota bacterium | reverse complement strand
CTGGTACAGGGGGTGAACCGCCAGATCCCAGATGGTGGCTTCCAGCACGCCATCGCCGGTGCAGCGTCCGAAGCCCACCAGTCGCGGCACCCGTGGATCGTGGCGCCAGAGCCCGACCCGCAGCAGGCTGTGATCGAGAGCCCGTCGTACCCGGCGCAGTGGACGGCGGCTCCAGCCGACGGCATCGCAGAGTTGCTCGAGTTCGATCAGATCGATGGCGCGATCACAGCTGAGCACCAGCTCCATGGCGCTGCGCTCGAGCCGGCAGGAGCGATGGCGCTCGCCGTAAAGGCTGCTCAGCAGGGAGGGGGGGCTGGTCAGGGTCGGCAGCTCGCTGGAAGAGGCCATGCGCCGATCCTGATGCAACGCCCTGATCTTGACCGATCCTGGGTTGCTGGCGTGAGCCCGGCTTGCCATGGGCCCGCCGCCGCGGCCCTGATGTCGGCGTGATCAGAGGCTGGCGAGGCCCTTCTCCTGCAGCTCGGCCAGCTGGGCGTAGAGGCCGCCGCGGGCCCGCAGCTCCTGGTGGGTGCCCTCTTCGATCAACACACCGCGCTTGAGCACCAGGATGCGGTCGGAGGCCTCAACGGTGGCCAGGCGATGGGCGATGACGATGGCGGTGCGGCCCTGCAGCAGCGACTGCAGATCCCGTTGCAGGGTCGCCTCGGTGGCGGGATCGAGGAAGGCGGTGGCCTCATCCATCACCAGCACCGACGGGTCGCGGATCGCCACCCGCGCCACCGAGAGCAGCTGGCGTTCGCCGGAGGAGAGGTTGGCGCCCCGCTCGCGCAGCTCGGTGTTCAGCCCCTGGGGCAGACGCTCCAGCAGCGGATTGAGGCCAAGTTCGCGGCAGAGGCTCTGCAGCCGGGCGTCATCGAGCCCGGAATCGAGGCGCAGGTTGTCGGCCACATTGCCGCTGAACAGGAAGGTGTCCTGCAGCACCACCCCGAGCCGATGCCGCAGGGTGGCGGTCGGCAGTTCGCGGATGTCGATGCCATCGAGCAGGATCCGGCCCTGCTGGGGCTCATAGAGACGACAGAGCAGGCGGATCACCGTCGTCTTGCCGGATCCGGTCGGACCGACGAGGGCCACATGCTCGCCGGGTGCGATCCGGAAGGAGAGGTTCTCGAGGATCGGATCGTCGGCGCGGTAGGCGAAGGAGACGTTCTCGAACACCACCTCGCCGGCGCTGCGTCGCTCGCTGCCGCTCAGACGGGCGGCTTCGCTGCGATTCTGTTGCGGCAGCTCCTGAATCTCGATCGGCTGCTCAAACAGCTCACCGATCCGCTCCACCGCCGTCAGGCCCCCCTGAATCTGGGTGAAGCGCTCGGCCAGCTGGCGCAGGGGATCAAACAGGCGCTGCGAATAGAGAATGAAGGTGGTCAGAGCACCCAGACCCATGGCGCGCTCGTCGACGAGCCAGCCGCCGAGGGCGAGCACCACGGCCACGGCACTGAGGGAGACCCATTCAATGAAGGCCGAGATGGCGCTGTCGAAGAAGATCGTGGCGCCGGTGGCGCGGCGGTAGGCGGCGTTGGTGGCGGCGAAGCGGCTGCTGTTGGTGCTCTCACGCCGGAACATCTGTACCACCTCCAGGCCCTGCAGGTTCTCCTGGAGGTCGGCATTGAGCTGGGAGAGCTCCTCACGCACCCGATAGTTGGCCTTGCGGTAGCGCTTCTGCAGCCAGAGGATCCCCAGGGTCACGGGCACCTGGCTGACCAGCAGCAGGGCGCCGAGCCGGGCGTCGATGGCGATCATCGTCACGGCGATCACCGCCAGGGTGACCAGATCGGCCAGCACCCCGATGGCGCCGCTGCCGAACACCTCGGCCAGGGCATCGACATCGCTGGTGAGCCGCGTCAGCAGCTTTCCCACCGGCGTGCGGTCGTGGTAGCGCAGCGACAGGGCCAGGGCGTGCTGGAAGAGGTCGTCGCGGATCCTGGCGGTCAGACGCTGGCCGACGGCCTGCACGTTGAAGGTCTGGAGGCCCTGCAGGCTCAGCCGCAGCAGCACCGCCACCAGCAGCAGGCTGACGAGCAGCTGCAGGGCCTGCGGCACCGCCAGCCCCTGCAGCCAGATGGCCCTCGGCTCCCCGCGCAGCACCGTGATCGCCTGACCGACCAGCAGCGGCTGGACAGCGGCGGCAAAGGCCACCGGCAGCAGCAGCACCACGGTGAGCAGCAGACGGCGGCGGTCGCGGGCCAGGTAGGGCAGGAGCCGCCGCAGTCGCTGCCGGTCGCGGGCGTTCATCAGCTGGCGGCCTCAGTCGCCGCGGCGATGCTGTCGATCACCTCCTGCAGCGGCCCCTGATCCAGGCGCAGGGCCAGGGGATGGCCGATCAGGCGGGCGGTGCTCTCGAACAGGTCCTCGATCGCCACCAGGCCGTTGTCGCGCAGGGTGCGGCCGGTGGCCACCAGATCGACGATCGCCTCGGACATGCCGGTGATCGGGCCCAGTTCGACCGAGCCGGTGAGATGGATCAGCTCCACCGGCAGATCGAGCTGGCTGAAGAAGCGCTCGGCGCAGCGGGTGAACTTGCTGGCGACGCGGCAGTGGGCCGGCAGATCGGAGGCCTTGCGGTAGCCGCTGCTGGTCTTGACGGCCACGGCCATCCGGCAGCCGCCGAAGCCAAGGTCGACCAGGGGCGAGACGGCCAACTGGTGTTCCAGCAGCACATCGAAGCCGACGACCCCGAGCTGGGCCTGGCCGTAGGCCACGTAGACGGGAACATCGGCATTGCGCACCAGCAAGGCGCGGGCCCGGCCGCAGGGGCTGGGCACCATCAGCTGGCGATTGCCGGGATCAAGCAGGGCGGAAAAGTCGAGTCCGGCGGCCTGAAACCGCTGAACCGAATCCTTGAGAAGGGCGCCTTTGGCCAGGGCGACGGTGATCATGGGTTTGCACCGCAACCTGGACTTTAACGATGGGCCTCGCGAGCGCGTCCGGGCGGCCGCCCCAGAGCCACCGGATCGGCCCCGATGATGCCGCTGTGGCCACGGCCCTGGAGCTGTTGCCGGTGCTGCGCGACAACCTGGTGCCGATCCTCCACAACGGTGTCCAGGCGGTGGTGGTGGATCCGGCCGAAGCGGCGCCGCTGGTCCGCTGGTTGCAGGAGCGCCAGCTGGAGCTGGTGGCGATCCTGCACACCCATCACCACAGTGATCACATCGGCGGTACCCCTGGCTTGCTGCAGCGATGGCCCGCAGCGGCGGTGGTGGCTGCGGCGGCCGATCGCCAGCGCATTCCCCTCCAGACCCTTGGGGTGGAGGACGGTGATCAGTTGGCGGTGCTGGGCCGCCAGCTGGCGGTGCTGGCCGTGCCGGGCCACACCCTGCACCACCTGGCCTACGTGCTGGAGCCCCTGCCAGGCGCTGGCGCTGAGCACCGCGCCGATCCGAGCGGCGCCGGGACTGGCGGCGATCTCTTCTGCGGTGACAGCCTGTTTGCCGCCGGTTGCGGGCGCATGTTCGAGGGCACGGCGGAGCAGATGCAGGCCTCGCTGCAGCGCCTGGCGGCGTTGCCGCCGGCGACGCGGGTGTGGTGCGCCCACGAGTACACCGAGGCCAACCTGCGCTGGGCCGTGGCCGTGGCCCCGGAGGATGCCGCGATCCGCTCCCGCCTGGAGCAGGTGCAGGCGCTGCGACGGGGGGGTGGGTGCACGATTCCGAGCACGATCGCCCTGGAGCGGCGCACCAACCTGATGCTGATGGCCCCTGATGCCGCCAGCTTTGGCCGCCTGCGGCAGCACAAGGATCGCTTTCAAGGCTGAAGCCGGCTGAGGTCACCGCGGCACATCGGGGCCCCTGGGCTGCGGCCTTAGGGTCGGCAAACGCTGTTGCTCCAGACGATCGCCATGGCTGCCGATTCCCCTGCTGTCGCCGCCACCGCTACTGCCGCTGCCGGTGTGCGGGCGGTGATCACCAGCGAGGCACCGGCCCCTGTGGGTCCCTACAACCAGGCCGTGCAGGCTGGTGGCCTGCTCTTCTGCTCCGGCCAGATTGCCCTCGATCCCGTCAGCGGCGCCATGGTCGGGGCGGGCGATGTGGAGGCGGAGACGCGCCAGGTGCTCGCCAACCTTGAGGCGGTGCTGCGGGCGGCTGGTGCCACCCCCCAGCAGGTGGTGCGCACGACGGTGTTTCTGGCCGACCTGGGCGATTTCGCCCGGGTCAATGCCCTCTACGCCGAGATGTTCGGCGAGGGGGTGTCGCCGGCCCGGGCCTGTGTGGAGGTGGCGGCGCTGCCCAAGGGGGCCCGCGTTGAGATCGACTGCATCGCCGTGCTGGCCTGAGGCCGGATCGCCTCTGGCCGGATTACCCGGTAGGTGAGGTTGAGTCGCTGGCGCTGCACCCGGGTGCGGCTCGGCAGGCCGTGCTGCCAGTGCCGCTGGCTGGGGGCCTCCATCAGCAGCAGATCGCCATCGTCAAGCGAAAGGCTGAACGGCGGCTGGGCTTCGCGGCCCGGGCGGGGCCGGAAGCGCAGATCACGGCTGGCTCCCAGGCTGAGCGAGGCGATCGGAGCGGCGGGATCGAGCTCCGGTTCGTCATCGGCGTGCCAGCCCATCCGGTCGTGGCCATGGCGGTAGAGGTTCAGCAGCAGGCTGTTGAAGCCCGGCTCACCCAGGCCTTGGTTCAGCTCCTGACGCAGCCGCTCGGCGGCGCCGCTGAAGGGCACCGGGGCGTGGTCGATGCCGCTGTAGCGGTAGGAGCAGCCGGGATCCGCCATCCAGCTTGTGAGCCGGGGTACGGGGTGGCTTTTGCCATAGAGGCGCAGGATCGGCTGCTGCCAGGAGGCCTGGCCGATCAGCTCCTCCAGCAGGTCGGCGGTGTTGTGGCCGCGCTCCTGAAGCCAGCGGCGCCAGAGCCGCAGCCGCAGCCCGGGCCGCTCGATCAGCTCCGGAGGCTGGGCCCGAAACGTGGTGCTCTGGCCCGCCCCTGGGCTCATTTCTGGCGGCAGTAGCCGCCACCGATGTCCATCCAGCCCACCGGGCAGGGGCGGCCCGCGCTCGGGGCCACGGTGTAGGTCATCAGCCCCAGGGTGCTGCAGCGGCCGTTGAGGGTGTCGACATAGCCGAGCGGGCAGAAGGTCTGCAGTTTCGGCACCACCCGCTGGGCCCGGGCGGGTTGGAGCAGACCGCCCGAGACGATCAGGCCGAAAGCGGCGCTGGCCAGGGCGACGCCGCTGGCTGCAAGCCAACGGGGCATGGTTCGGGGGGCGCGCAGCGTGGGCCTGGGTTGAGCCGCCGGTGCCATGGGCAGAAGACATCGCTACCCTTCATTGTGGAGGCTCTGCTCAGGCGGCGCAGCCGGTCTCTTTGCGGTGGTGTCCGCTGTGTTGGCAGCTGTTTTCGCAGCTGTGTTGGCAGCTGTGTGGCAGCGAACACACCCCAGGATGGGCGGTCCCCGGGGGCTTCAGAGGGACAGGCGCGCGCCGAGCAACAGCACGTGACCGCTGGGCCGGCTGGGATCGGTGGCGCCGAGGCTGCTGGGGGTGATCACGTATTGGTAACTGCCGAAGATCATCATCCAGGGGGTGAGTTCGGCCAGGTAGGTCGCTTCCAGCACCGTTTCAGTGCTGGAGGGCACCAGGCCGCGCTGGTTGGCGTAATACCTGGCGGCCGCCGCATTGAACTGGGTCACCGCCACACCGATGCCGGCCATGTCGCGATCCCGGCCTGGGATCAGGCCGGCGTAGGTAAGACCGGCACTGCCGACCAGGCTGACCACCGTGTGGTCGCCGGCGGTGCCGCTGACCTTCAGAAAACCAAGCAGACCCTGACTGCGGGGAATGGCGGTGCCCGGTTCGGCATAGAGCATCTTCTCCAGGGTCACATAGCCGCCGTAATTGCCCCGTTCGATCACGCCGGTGCGGAAATTGAGGAACTCGCCGGTGTTTCCCTGGAATCCGATCTTGTAGTAGCCAGGCAGATGGTGGGGATCGGTACTGTGATCCAGGTAGGCATATTCCGCCAGGATTTCGACGCCATCGCTGTCGTTGAGGCTCAGATCTGAAGGGGAGATCTTGTAGCCACCGCTGGGATCATCCTTGCCATCCATGACGTGAAACAACACCTGGTGATGGGGATTCGGGTTCCAGGCCAGCTGAATCCCGAGGGGCGGAGCGGCGTAGGGCAGGAAGTTGCCGGTGCTGACGGTGGTGCCGTAGAGGCCGGGAAAGTCGAAGGCCATGTTCTGAAAGATGGCCGAGGTCTGGTGGGAGGCGAATTTGACCCAGGGGTAGATCTTGCCCAGACGCACCGCAAATTTCGGCGTCAGCTTGTGCTCATACCACAGTTCGAACAGGCGGTAATTGTTCAGGGGTGCTGGATTTTCTGCTGCAAAAGCGTTGTTGGCAGGGCTTGAATAGGCATTGTTGATCCAGCCGGAGCCGGTGGCGTGAAACTGGCCATTCGGCCAGAGGAAACCTGTTTTGCCGGTGTAGAGGTCCACCGATGTGATGTACATCGAGGTGAACGATGCTGGGCCGAAACTGCTGGTGGTCAGGCTGGGATCGAGCGCGAATTCAAAGCGCAGGCCCTTGGCTGCCAGCTGTTGCAGTGCTGGTATCGAGCTCTGCAGCATCGTGTCCTGCTTGAGGAAGCCGCTCTGCTGGCAGCGGATGCCGGCGATGTAGGTGAAGCTGTCGAGCGGGTTGTTGGTTGGTGGCCGCAACAGGGCCTTGGTGACCCCCAGGTTGATCGCGTGGCTGAGGGGGCAGCCGCTCTTGTGGGCCTTCTCGGCCTCCGGATCCACCTCTTCTTCCAGCTCCCCGGCAGGGGTGGCGGCTGTTGATGCCCCTCCCTGCTCCGGGGGCTGGCCTGCGGCTCCAGGGGGCTCGGCGGCAGCGGCGGCAACTGTGCTCATGCTGCCGCCGATCAGCAGCAGGGCCCCGGCGGCGATCAGACGAAGGGCCAGCATCTACGGTTGGTTCACAGGTGACCGGATTGTCGTCCTCTTTCAACGCCTGCCAACCGCGCCGTAACGGTCTCTGATTCGGCTAACGCGCTCAGATCCCTCGCCCACCCATTCCTTTTTGCCCGGGAAGTGCCTGGTTTCGTGTTCTCTGATCGGGCCGAGGCTGCAGGCAGGCGTTCAACACCTGCTGAACGCGCCTTGAACACCGATCCTGTGCTCAGATCAACACAACCATGCGCCAGCAGCTCACCGATTTGTGTGTCTCCACTCCGGGGGAAGGTTTCACCAACATCACGGCCGATGTGCAGGCTGCGATTGCCAGCAGCGGCCTCAATCAGGGCCTGTGCGTGCTGGTGGTGCAGCACACCAGCTGCTCGTTGACCGTGAATGAAAATGCTGATCCGCGCGTGCTGCAGGATCTGGCCGCCTACCTGAAGGCGATCGTGCCCGAGCAGGGGGTGCGATCGATCAGCGGTCAGGGCGAGCTGCGCGCCTACGCCCACGACGACGAGGGCCCCGACGACATGCCGGCCCACATCCGCACCGCCCTCACCACCACCAGCCTCTCGCTCTCCTTCGATCGCGGTCGTCTGCTGCTTGGCACCTGGCAGGCGATCTACCTCTGGGAACACCGCCGCCGTGGCAGCCGCCGGCAGCTGTCGCTGCATCTGATCGGGGCGTGAATGGGTGGGGTGAAAGAGCGTGGCAGGGCCAGATGGAAGGGGGTGCGCGCTGCCATCCGCTCACTCACGCCCCGCCCATCAGCCGCAGCTTGCGCAGCAGCAGGGCCATCACGGTGGTGCGTTGGGTGACGACATCGGCTTGCACTTCCATTCCCTGGCGCAGGGCGCAGCGGCGAACGCCGGCCCGAAGTTCCGTGGCCCGGGGCCGGACCACCACCTGGTAGCCGGCCGATGCGGGCGGACGGGCCGGCTCACCGCTGGCGATCGTGTCGGCGGAGAGGGCGCTGACGCGGCCCTTCAGCACCCCGAATTCGGGGAACGGGCAGCCGGCGACGCGTAGGGCGGCCGCCTGACCGGTGCGCACCCGGGCGATCTCCTGGCCCGGCACCTGCAGCTGCGCTTCCAGGCCGCCGCCTTCCGGGGCGATGCTGGCCAGAACCTCGCCTGGCCGTAGCACCTGGCGGGCATGGCGCAGGCTCATGCTGATCACGGCGCCGGTGCGGGGGGCGCGGATGGTGGTGTTCACCAGATCACGGCGCACCTCCGCCAGCTGGGTGCGGCGCTGGGCCAGGCTCTTGGCCAGTTCTTCGGCGCCACTGACGGAGACACTGCTGGTTTCCCGCAGCCGGGCACCATCGGCCACCCCCTGGGCGCGCTGCTGCGCCACCCGTTGCTGGGCCTTGGCCACATCGCTGCGGCTCACCGCCGCCTGGGCCGCCTTCTCTTCCACCAGGCTGCGTGAGACGGCACCGATGCCCAGCAGGGTGCGGTAGCGCGCCAGCTCGCGCTCATGGAAGGTCAGGGTGGCTCGGGCCTGGTCCAGTTCGCGTTCGCTGCCGAGCACCTGGGCCTGATGGAGGCTGGTGTTGGCTTGTCGCTGGTCGGCGAGGGCCACTTGCTGGATCGCAGCCTCGGCCTGCTGGCGTTCGAGCCGGCTGATCTCCGTTTCCAGTTGCCGCTCCTGATCGCGCAGGCTGCGGTCGTCGAGGCGGGCCAGGATCTGGCCGCTGGTCACCCGTTGATTGGGCTGCACCAGCACGGCCAGCACGGTGCCGCCCCGTTCGCTCTGCACCAGGCTGTTCTCGCCGGTGGGGCGCACCACCCCGTTGGCGCGCACCGTTTCCTGCCAGGGCCAGACCATCAGGGCTAGGCCGGTGCCGAGCAGGGCGAGCAGCACCCGCTGACCGAGGCCGTTGGCCCAGCTGCCGGGGGCCGGCAGAAACTCATCGGCGGCGGTGCTCGGCAGCAGCACCGGCAGCTGCGGGGCCTGCTGGGGCACGGGGACCGGCATCGCGTTGGAGGGGCTCATCAGGCTGCCGCGAGGTAGGGGGACAACAGGACGCTCTCCTTCAGGGCCGATGGGGCGTCCTGGTGGCGCACCCGTCCCCGTTCCATGAACACGATCCAGTCGGCGCGCAGGATCACCGAGGGGCGATGGCTGACCATCACCGTGGTCTGGCCGCGCCGGTGTTCCATCAGCTGATCCATCAGCCGCGCTTCCAGCACCGGATCGAGCGCGGAGGTGGATTCATCCATGATCAGGATCGCCGGATTGCCCACCAGGGCCCGGGCGATCGCCAGCCGCTGGCGCTGGCCGCCGGAGAGGTTGGCGCCGAATTCACCGAGCACGGTCTGGTAACCATCAGGCAGTTCGCGGATGAAGGCATCGGCCAGAGCCAGCCGGCAGGCCTCCACCACCTGCTCAAAGCTCACCCCGGGATGGGTGAAGGTGAAGTTCTCAAAGATCGAGCGGTTGAAGAATTCCGAATCCTGCGGCAGCAGCACCACCTGGCGGCGCAGGGCATCGAGATTGATGTCGGTGCTGCTGTAGGGCCCGTAATGAATCGTGCCCTCCTGCAGTGGATACAGACCGGCCAGCAGTTTGCTGAGGCTGCTCTTGCCGCAGCCCGATTCGCCGATCACGGCGGTGGTCAGGCCGCCGGGAATGGTGAGGTGAAAATCCTGAAGCAGGGCGCGGCGACCGGGATGGTGATAACCGAGGCCTTCGCACCGGATCGCGGCATCGGGGCTGATCAGCACCCGATGTTTGCGGGAAGCGGCAGGATCTTCCACCTCCCGCTCCAGCACCTCACCGAGCCGTTTGACCACCACCTGGGCGGTGATCAGCTCCTGGCTGATGGCACTCAGGCCTGCCAGAAAGCCGATCACATTCACACCCATGCCGTTGAAGGCGAGCAGCTGGCCGATGCTGAGCTGCTGGCTGATCACAAAGCCGCTGCCGAACCAGAGCAGGGCGACGCCGGTGATCTGACCGAGCAGTTCGGTGGCGGTGGCCTCCTGCAGATGCAGGCGCATCGTGCCCCAGGAGAGATGGGCCAGGCGGCCGAAGTTGCGCTGGTATTCCTGCCAGGCCTGCTGGCTGGCGTCGGTGGTCTTGAGCAGGTTGGCGGCGCGGAAGATCTCCACCAAGAAGCCCTGGTTTTCAGCGGAATGCACCAGCAGCCGGCGGGTGGTGCGTTGAATGGCCGGTAGAAAGACCAGATTGCCAAGGACCACGAGCAGATAACAGGCCAGGGCCACCAGGGTGAGGGTGTGGTTGTAGTGCCACATCCACAGCAGCGAGATCACGGCGATGCCGAGCTGGCTGGGCAGGCCGAGCACCAGGTTGGTGATCAGTTCATTGATCTTCTGGATGTCGCTGATCCGGCTCACCACCTCGCCACTGCGGTGGCTTTCGAAGTAGGCGATAGGCAGTTGCAGCAGCCGATGGCCGTAATGGAGCACCATCTGCAGCTGCAGTTTCTGGCCGAAATGGCCCACCAGATGGCCCTGCAGCAGGCTGATCAGGCTGCGCAGGCCAAAGAGCACCATGATGCCGATGCAGAGGCTGCCGAGCATCGGCGTATCGCCGCGCACCAGCACGTCATCGGTGAGCACCTGCATCAGCAGCGGCATGCCGAGGGCCAGCAGACCGATCGAAAGATTGAGCAGCAGCGCCTGCACCAGCAGCGGTCTGAAGGGCGTCACGTAGTGGCGCAGCACCCAGAAGCCGCCGCTGCGTTCGTTCTCCAGGGCCTCGAAGCGGGCCGGATCGGGTTCCAGCAGCAGCACCACGCCGTTCTGCCAATGGCGCAGGACGGTGTCGCGATCGAGATCCAGCAGGCCGACGGCCGGATCGGCCACCACAAAGCGGCCGTTGCGTTCGCCGTGCAGCACCACCCAGTGGTTGCCGTTCCAGTGGCAGATCACCGGTAGCGGCAGGCTGTCGAGGTGATCGAGCAGGCTGGCATCGGCGCGGGCGGCGCGGGCGTGGAACCCGAGCTCCTCAGCGCCCCGTTTCAGGCCCAGCAGGGTGGTGCCGCTGGCCTGGGTGCCGATGCAGCTGCGGATGCGACCGATCGCGAGGCGTTTGCCGTGGTGCTGGCAGACCGTGGCGATGCAGGCCGCGCCGCAGTCTTCTTCATCCTGCTGACGGATGCAGGGGTAGGGGCTGCTGACCAGCTGGGTGAGCCGCTCCCTCAGGGCTTCAAACCATGACATTGAACAGATCGCTGGTGTTGCCCTGGAGATTGATCACCCGGCTGTTGAAGGCCGCCAGAATGTTGGCGATGTTGATCTGGGTGATCGTGTTGGTGATCGACTGATTGAGCGTGCCGATGTTGTAGATCGGCCGACTGGCAGCGTGAATCGGATGACGATCGCGATGCCGTTGCATCGCCCTACTGCCTCCCTTGTGGGATTCAGCGGCATCATCAAAAAGGTCCTGGATCAGCATGGAGGGGAGCGGATCGTCAGAAATTATTGAGAAAAAGGGGGCGACATGAGCCGCCCCCCATGGATCAGGCGATCAGATTCAGGGCGAAGCTGTTGTTGCTCTGATCAAGGCGTGCGCGACCGCCGCGGCTGGCAAAGGCAGCCCCGAGGTTGGCCTGAGGAACGATGTTGGCGATGCGATCACGGCGGCCGCCGCAGAGCGCTTCGGTTTCCTTTTCGCTCAGGAAGGTCAGTTGGGTCATCGGTGTTGTTGCGTTGAAGGATGAGGCCGTGGCCTCTTCGACTGTCTAGGCCGGGTAGATCACCAAGGCGGTTGATTCAGCACCACTGCAGCTCCTCGATGTTGTGGATTTCGATTTCCTTTCGTTCAAAGATCGTTGAAACAGGAGCTTCCGTCTCCATGCTGTTTGCTTGATCAGCATTCAGTCATTGGCCCTGGCATTGCGATCGATCTCTCTGGATCGACACCTTCTTCACGGCGATCCCATCGCCTTCAGGCGCCAGGCTGCCATCGGTTTCGTTGCCAAGAAAAAACTCCGGGATTGCTCCCGGAGTCCAGGGTGGGTGCCACCGCAGGCGGCACCGATGGATCGAAAGAGTCGATCAGCGGATCGGGAAGCCACCCCCGAGGCCGCCACCAAGGCCGCTGATGACGCGGCTGATGTTGCTCTGGTCGTTCGTCGCTGTGCCGAGCACACCGACGGCGGCGCCGCCATTCACCTGTGGCACCACGGTGGTGCCGATGTTGGGGGCACCAACGGTGATCACAGGGTTGACATTCAGCCGCACCAGGCCACCCCGCAGGGATTCGGCCTCATGGTCATGGATCGGAGTCATGAATCAATCGCGTTGGGTGAGGAATGAGATTGTCTTCAGACAATCACGTTGACGGCGATGGCGTTGTTTTCCTGGCTGGTGCGTGCCCGGCCGCCGCGGTTGGCGAAGGCGCCGCCAACGTTCAGCTGGGGGTTGAGGTTGAAGATCCGATCGCGGAAGCCACCCTTGATCGCTTCCAGTTGCTGATCGTTGAGGAGTTCGAATTTCATTGTGATCATTCAAAGTGCAGGGGCATATGCCCCAGATGTGTCTAAGGATCCAGGCACTCAGCCATCGCTCCTTCAGCAGGATTGCGCTGCTCCTGCTGATTCCATCAGCCAAAGGGCAGCGGTTGGACGGCAAGGCTGATCACCAGATCATTGAAATCACGATCGCCACCACCGCGTAGATCTTCGAAACCGAACACATTCTTTCCGAGCGTGAGGAAGTGCTCGATGCCATCTGGGTTGGCCGCGGCAAAGGCGAAATAAGTGCCATCCCCGCTCACCTGGGCGTAGGGGGCCAGCAGCCCTTGCTCCTGCACGCGGCCTTCACGCAGGCTCGCCTGGCCGCGTGGCGTGTGCAATCCCACGAGGGGTCCCTCCTTCACGGCCTCGGCCAGGGCGGCTGCCGCATAGCCAGCCGCGCCAGGGCGCAGCAGGGCACCGCTGAGCGGATCGCGGACGGTTCCCTGACTGTCGAGAATCCGGTAGAAGCCTGCGCTGGTCTCCAGGGCAGCATCCCGTTGCAGTCGCACCGAAGCCGAGAGCCTCTGGTCCGCCAGGGCGGTGAAATCGAGCAATGGCGCCCAGCCCTGCTCGGATGCCACCAGATCCGCCAGTCCCATCCAGGCCATCTTCTGCAGGCTGAAGGCCAGCTCGATGCCGTTCTGGCCTGTGGCCAGGACCTCGGGCGCTCCCTGCGCGTCTACGGCGTCACGGCTGCCTGGCTGCAGGCTCAGCCAGCGCCTCTCAGCACTGAGATTGCGGCGGTTGAAGCCGGCGCCATCGCCTTCCTCGTAGAGAAACAGCCTCTGATCGCTTCGCAGGGTCAAGGTGGTGGTGCCCGCGTCATCGAGCAGGGCCAGAGGGTCGCTGGCCGCAAGGCTGCTGATCAGCCTGCGCGAGCGTTGGTTCAGGTGTTCCGGGCTTAGGTCGGCCAGCGTTTCGCCCGGTTGCAGCACCACCATGCCCACATGGGCGACCCCCTGCGGCCGCCGCTTCAGCCTGACCTGGATCTGCAGGGGGACGGCCGGGGCTGCAGCGCTGTTGTTCTCCCCGGGGTTGCTCCTGATCGTCAGGCCGTTCTCCTGCACGCTCAGCTCGGGGTTGAGCCCGGCCCGTCTGGCCAGAACCAGGCCTGTTTCCAGCTGGCCGTTGGCGAGGCCATCGCGATCGCCGATGCCACCATCGCGCAGGGTCAGCACCAGCGCATCGGGCCTCCCATCGCCGTTCTGATCAAGCACCCGCGCTCCCTCGTCGCTGATCGGATCGAATCCAAAGGCCTCGCTGCGGCCGCGCCCTGGATCGATCGTCAGCAGCAGGGGCAGATCCGTCGATCCGAGGCTGAAGGGAGCCCCGTTCTCGTCCCTCAGGCCCAGGCTCAGCAGGTCCCAGGGCAGGCGCAGCCTGACCCCGTCACGCAGGCTTTCAGAGCCGCGGTTCAGTGACACCCGTACAGCCAGGTCTGCTGTGGTCACGTCCTCCATCGTCTGAAGACCAAGGGCCGGATCCTGCAGGCCGAGGCCGGTGAGATCGTCGAACTGCAGCTCCTCAGGATCCTGGCTGCCCTGCAGAAGGATCCACTCTTCGCCTGGGGCATCGACCAGGTTCAGGGTGACAGCGCGCTCAAGGCTGCGGCCCCAGCGGTCGGTAGTCGCCAGGCGGATCAGCAGCTCCGGATGGGTTTCAAAATCCAGCGGCCCCTTCAACACCAGCCGCTGACCGCTGATCCGGAACAGGCCGTTGTCGCGGTCGCCATCCCCTGCCACAAGCTGAAACAAGAGGCTGTCGCCGGGATCGGGGTCGAAGCCCTCCAGCCAGGCCACCGTGGTGCCCGCCGCGATTCGCTCCAGCACCAGGCTTCTCGACAGGCTGAGGGCGGTGGGGCTGCGGTCGAGGCGCTCATCGCTGAAGGGATCCGCCAGCGTCAGCACCGGCACCTGCCAGGGATCACCGCCAGGCAGCAGGCCATCCAGGGGGCCAAGACCTCCGTTGAGAGGATCTCCCCAGCAGACCACCGAGCCATCGGCCTTGACGGCGGCGAAGGCCGAGCCGTTGGAGACCACCCGGATCACATCGGCGCCGAGGGCCTCGCCCACGGTGCTGCTGAACGCTCCCCCGAACAGGGGGTGGCCCCAGCAGAGCAGCGACCCATCGGCCTTGCGGGCGACAAAGGCACCGGCGCTGGCGCTCAGGGCGACCACTCCCGAATCGAGAGCGTTGGCCTCAAGGCCAAGGCCGATCAGCGGCTCACCGCCAAACAGCAGATCCCCCCAGCAGACCACCGAGCCATCGACCTTGAGGGCGGCGAAGGCCCGTTCGGAGCCCACCACCGCCAGCACCCCGGAGCTCAGCTCCTCGGCCACGGCGCTGCTGTCACCCCCGGCGGTGGGGTCGCCCCAGCAGACCACCGAGCCGTCGGTGCGCAGGGCGGCAAAGGCGACATCGTTGCTGGCGATTCGATCCACGGCCCTGAGCTGATCCGCCACGGCGCTGCTGTCGCCACCGGTGAGGCTGTCGCCCCAGCTGATCACCGTGCCATCGCTCTTGAGGGCAGAGAAGGCGGTGCCATTGGCGAAGAGGCCCATCACCCCGTCGGTGAGTGCTGCGGCCACCGCTGTGCTGTCGCCCCCCCAGACGCTGTCGCCCCAGGTGATCACCGAGCCATCGCCCTTCAAGGCGGCAAAGGCGGAGGCGGTGGAGGCGAGCGTTGTCACGCCCGAGGCCAGGGCTGCCGCGAGCGGGCTGGCATTGCCGCCGTAGGCGCTGTCGCCCCAGGCGACCACCGAGCCATCGGCCTTGAGGGCGGCGAAGGCCCGTTCACTGGCCGCCACCGCGATCACGCCGGCAGCCAGATGTTCGGCGACGGCGGCGCTGTCGCCTCCGAAGTGCTCATCGCCCCAGGTGATCACCGAGCCATCGGCTTTGAGGGCAGCGAAGGCCGCTTCAGTGGAGCTGAGGCTGCGAACATCGGCCAGCAGGGCGGCGCCGACGGCACTGGCGTTGGCGCCGCTTTCGGCATCGCCCCAGGCCACCACGGAGCCATCGGCCTTGAGGGCGGCGAAGGCGGCGTTGGTGCTGAAGACTTGAACCACCCCGGAGCTCAGGGCGGCATCAACGGCGGAGCTGTCGCCGCCGAGTTCGGGATCACCCCAGGCCAGCACCGAGCCATCGGCGCGCAGGGCGGCAAAGGCATGGGGATTGATCGTTTCCCGGTCGCTCTTCCAGGGCGAGGGCTGGGGCAGCGACCGATACAGCAGGGCCTCGCTGTCGAAGCCACCGCTGGCGCTCTGGCCGCCAGGCAGCAGCTGCAGACCCTCCTGGGGCAGGATCCAGACCTGCAAGGCGGCGCCGACGGCGGCTATGGCCCCCTCCAGCAGGGGAATCTCCACAATCAGCTGCTCCTGGCCTGGCGTGAAGCTGAGCGGCTGCAGGGCCGGGGCGTCGATGGCTGCGGCCAGGGGGCCGGCGAAGAGGCCGAGTTCGATCGTCAGCGGTTCTTCGAGGCTGGCGGCGCTGGCGCTGCGACGGATCGCGAAGCGCAGGGGCTGGGCCGGCGTGCCGTCAGGCCCGGTGCTGAGGCCCTGGTTGAGCCGTTGGATCGAAAGGAGGGGAAGGCTGGGGAGCGCCATGGTGCAGGACCACCCGGAAGTGGGGCGATCGTCGGGGCGTTCCTCTCGCTGCCGCTGGCTTTGGCACCGATGCAAAGCGCATCTGCCCCTGCCTTCAGCACGCGCTTGCAGAAGCTGCCGCAGCCTGCTTCAGCCCGATAATTGAGGCATTCAGCTGTCGGTTCCGGCCTCGGGGCTGCGGTTTCGGCCCCTTGCCTTTGCCATGCCTGCGTCCTCGATCGGTGAGCTGCAGGGGCTGCGCCAGGAGCTGTCGGGCCTCAGCGACCAGGTGTCGGATCTGAGGCAGCAGCTTTCTGGCCTCAGCCTGGAGCTGGCGGCGCTGCGCACCGAACTGGCAGGGCTGGTCAAGGTCTTGGCCAGTTCCGCCGCGGCGTCTTCGGCGCCGCGGCCGGCGCAGGAGCCAGCTGGGCGGGATGGCTCCTCTCTGGTTTCAGCCCGGGCCACGGCGCTGCGGCAGCGGGCGGGGGCCCTGCAGAGCCAGTTGCAGGCTGGGCTCAATCAGGGGCTCGATCCCAGTGACGATGCCGGCCTGGATCTGCTGATCGACCAGATGCATGATCTGGCCGATCAACTCTGAGGCCGGCCCTCATGCGGTCACCGCTTGGCGTTGTTCCAGGGCCTCGAACTGCAGCTGATCCCCCCGGGCTTCGACGCGCAGGCGGCCGCCGGCCGGGAAGCGTCCCGCAAGGATGCCCTTGGCGATCGGCGTTTCCAGCTGGCGCTGGATGGCCCGCTTCAGGGGCCGGGCGCCATACACCGGGTCGTAGCCGACGGCGGCCAGCCAGTCGAGGGCGTCTGTGCTCAGTTCCAGGGTCAGGTTGCGCTCCTGCAGGCGAGTGGCCAGCCGCGCCACCTGCAGCCCAACGATCTGCCGCAGTTCCGCCTGCCGGAGGCTGTGGAAGAGGATCGTTTCATCGAGGCGGTTCAGGAATTCCGGGCGGAAGTGGGCGCGCAGGGCCTCCTGCACCCGGCGTTCCATCTCGTCGTGGCGATCTGGGTCGCCGCCGAGATCGAGAATCGAATGGCTGCCGATGTTGCTGGTCAGGATCAGGATCGTGTTGGTGAAATCCACCGTGCGCCCCTGACCATCGGTGACGCGGCCGTCATCGAGGATCTGCAGCATCACATTGAAGACATCGGGGTGGGCTTTTTCCACCTCATCGAACAGGATCACCGCATAGGGGCGCCGCCGCACGGCTTCGGTGAGCTGGCCGCCCTCCTCGTAGCCCACGTAGCCCGGAGGCGCTCCGATCAGGCGGCTGACGGCGTGCTTCTCCATGTATTCGCTCATGTCGATGCGCACCATCGCTTCTTCTGAATCAAAGAGCTGGGCGGCAAGGGCTTTGCAGAGTTCGGTCTTGCCGACGCCAGTGGGGCCAAGGAACAGGAAGCTGGCGATCGGCCGGTTCGGATCGGAGAGTCCAGCCCTGGAGCGCTGAATCGCATCGGCCACCGCCGTCACCGCCTGCTCCTGACCAACGACGCGCTGGTGCAGTTCCTGCTCCAGCTGCAGCAGTTTCTCCATGTCGCTCTGCACCAGCTTGGCCACCGGGATGCCGGTCCATTTGGCGATCACCTCGGCGATGTCGTCCTCGGTCACCTCTTCGCGCAGCAGCGTCTTGTCGCTGCCGGAGGCATTGAGCTCCGCTTCCTGGGCTGTCAGTTGTTTCTGCAATCCGGCCAGGGTGCCGTATTCGAGCTCGGCGGCACGGTTGAGGTCGTAGCTGCGCTTGGCCTGCTCGATCTGCAATTGCACCTGCTCCATCTCCTCCTTGAGGCCGCTCAGGGCCTCGATCGATCCCTTCTCTTTCTGCCACTGGGCATTGAGGGTGCTCTGCTGTTCGCCCAGGTCGGCGAGTTCCTTCTCCAGCCGCTGCAGCCGGTCGCGGCTGGCTGGATCGGATTCGCGACCGAGCGAGAGTTTCTCCATCTCCAGCTGCAGGATCTTGCGATCGATTTCATCGATCTGCTCCGGCTTGGAGGTGATCTCCATCTTCAGGCGGGCTGCCGATTCATCCATCAGATCGATCGCCTTATCCGGCAGGAAGCGATCGGCGATGTAGCGGCTGCTGAGCACGGCGGCGGCCACCAGGGCGCTATCGGAGATGCGCACGCCGTGGTGCACCTCGTAGCGCTCCTTGAGGCCCCGCAGGATCGAGATCGTGTCCTCCACCGTGGGCTGATCGACGAACACCTGCTGGAAACGGCGCTCCAGGGCCGGATCCTTCTCGATGTGCTGGCGGTGTTCATCGAGGGTGGTGGCACCGATGCAGCGCAATTCGCCGCGGGCCAGCATCGGTTTGAGCAGGTTGCTGGCATCCATGGCGCCGCCGCTGGCGCCGGCCCCCACCACGGTGTGGATTTCATCGATGAACAGCACGATCTGGCCCTCGGAGGCGGTCACCTCCTTGAGCACCGCCTTCAGGCGTTCCTCGAATTCACCGCGGTACTTGGCGCCGGCGATCAGGGCGCCCATGTCGAGGGCGATCAGCTGACGGTTCTGGAGCGCCTGGGGCACGTCGCCGTTGACGATCCGCTGGGCCAGACCTTCAACGATCGCTGTTTTGCCGACACCGGGTTCGCCGATCAGCACCGGATTGTTCTTGGTGCGGCGGCTGAGGATCTGAATCGTGCGCCGGATCTCCTCATCGCGGCCGATCACCGGATCGAGGTTGCCCTCACGGGCGGCGGCGGTGAGGTCGCGGCCGTATTTCTGCAGGGATTCGTAGGTGGCTTCGGGGTTCTGGTCGGTCACGCTCTGGTTCCCGCGGATGGACTGGACGGCTTGACGGAGTTGCTCGGCATTGGTGCCGACCTGGGAGAGCAGCTGGCGGCCGCAGCGATCATCGATCGCCAGGGCCAGGAGCAGATGTTCGATGGCGATGTAGCTGTCGCCATACGACTCTTTCAGCGACTGGGCCTGATCGAGCACGGTGTTCAGACCCTTGCCGAGGTACACGCTCTCAGGAGCGTTGGCCAGGCTCGGCTCGGCCGCGATTCTGGCCTCCACCTTGGCCTGGAGCTGGCTGACCTCGACGCCGGCTTTCTCGAGGATCCGATCGGCGAGACCCTGCTGAGCAACCAGAGCCGCCAGCAGGTGCTCACTTTCCATCTGCTGCTGCCGTCGCTGCTGGGCCAGCTGCTGGGCGGCGACGATCGCGCCCCAGGCTTTCTCGGTGAACAGTTCAGCGGTGGGATGCATGGCGATGGCCCCAGCGACGATGGGGTCACCGTATGGGCGATGACTCCTGTTCAGAGGATGGGACGACCGAACGCCCCTGGGGGGATCGCCGCCACGACGCCGCGCGATTGCTTCAGCGGGTGACTGTTCGGCTGCGCGCCAGCCCCGCTCTGTCTAGGGAGGGGGGAGTTGCCAGTGCCTGATGACAAGGACGGATGGGTTCCGGCGGCTGTGCCGCCACGGAAAGGCTGCGGTCAGAACGGCCCCATGGCTGGCGGCCGCTCTGCTCGCTCTGGTGCCACTGGCCCAGGCCCGCGATTTCGGTGGCGGGGGCTTTTCAGGCGGCGGTGGCGGTTTTGATCGCGGCGGCGGCGGTGGTGGCTTTGATCGCAGCAGCTTCACTGGTGGTG
>JBEDHF010000011.1:0-7912 GCA_041174245.1 Cyanobacteriota bacterium | reverse complement strand
GGATCGCCCCCTGGGCCACCCACAGGCTGGTGCCCGGTGTGGCCACCGTCTCCAGACCGTCGTTCTCGAGCAGGCCGCCGCCGCTGACCACGACCCAGTGTTCGCTGCGGTGGTGATGGCGCTGCAGGCTGATCCGACAACCGGGTGCAATCCACAGGCGCTTGACCAGGTAGTGATCACCGCGCCCGAGCTCTTCGTACCAGCCCCAGGGACGTTCAACCCGCGCCGTGCCACGCAGAGCCTGGGGATCGGCATCGGGCTGAAGGTCGGGCCCAGCGGCCGCCGGCCGCTGGAGCTTGCGGCACTGCTGCTCGATCGAGCCGGGAGGAGGAACCACAGGTCGGATCGCAGACCACCTCAGGATGGGCCGGAATCAGCCATTGGGGAAGCGCCACCGCCAGAACCCAGGCCCCAGGGCCATGGCCCCAGGAGCGAGCCCCCAGCCAAGGCGGAACGCTGGTCGTTCAGGGGCTCGGCGTGATCAGCACCGCCCGCCGCCGGGCCCGGGTCAGGGCCGTGTAGAGCAGACGACGCTCGTCCCTGAGGCCGGTCGGCAACAGCACGATCACGGTGTCCATTTCGCTGCCCTGGGCCTTGTGAACCGTGAGGGCATGGGCCGGACGGACATCCCCCAGCAGGGCGGCGGGAATCAGCCGCGGCGGCCCCGTGCCAGCCCCGGCAAACAGCACCTGGCGGCCGGCGGCGAGCACGAGCATCACTCCCAGGTCGCCATTGGCCAGATCCAGGTCACTGCGGTTGCGCTCACACAGCACCGGCGTACCGGCAGGCCAGGCCTGGGGCCCCTGCTCCAGCGCCGGGCCCAGCAGCGCCCGATGGATCGCCTCCAGCCCCCAACGCCCCTGGCGCACGGGAGTCAGCACCGCCAGCTGCTCCTGGGCGGCCAGCAGGTCTGCGGCCAGATCCCCAGCCAGCAGCGATCGCTGCCCAGCCGCATCCGCCGCATCAAGACGCCCACTCAGGGCCTGGGCCGCTCGTGCCAGCGCTTCTGAGCGCTTCTGCAGGGTGTCGCGCACCAGCGGTGGCAGCGATCGTGCGGACGCCTGCAACCATTCCAGGTTGGCGGCCGGATCGAGGCGATCGAGGCCAAGGCCGGCCAGGGGCGCCTCGTCGGACGGCAGCTGCCGAAGCTGCTGCGCCACCGCCGCGATCGCGCCCTGGTTGCGGTAGGTGGTGGTCAGGGTGATGGCCGCCTCGCCGAGGTCCTGATGACGGCGTTGCAGCTCCTGCAGCACCGCCCCAGGACCCACGGGCGGCAACTGGGCCGCATCGCCGGCCAGCACCAGCCGACAATCGTCGGGGAGCGCCTCCAGCAGCGCCGCCATCAGGGGCAGGTCCACCATCGACAACTCGTCGACCACCAGCAGATCGAGCGGCAGGGGATGGCTGCGATCGCGGCCGAAACGCTCGCCACGGCTCTCAAGCAAGCGATGCAGCGTGGTGCAGCTCAGGGCGGCGAGACGCTCGGACATGGCCGGCTCCAGGCGCTGGCCGCCGGCCTGAATCGCCTGCCGCAGCCGGGCCGCCGCCTTGCCGGTGGGAGCCGCCAGGTGCACGCGAGCCTGCGGTTGCCAGCGCAGCAACGCCGCCAGCATCTGCACCACCGTGCTCGTCTTGCCGGTGCCAGGCCCCCCTTCCAGGAGCACCAACGGTCCCTGCAACAGCGCCAACACCGCCTGCTGCTGGCGCCGATCCAGGCCGGCGGCGGCGGCGATCGCGAGGGCGTGCTCCCCAGCCGCGGCCGCCATCGGCGGCTCCAGGGTGGCGCGGGCCCGCTGCACCAGGCTCTCGATCACGTCCTGGCGCAGCTGATGCCAGCGGCGCCAGCTGAGGCGGTCCTGGTCCAGGACCAGCGGACCATCGTGGCGCTGGCTGAGGGGATCCTCAAGCAACAGGCGGCGATACCCGTCAGGCCAGAGGTCGGGATCGAGGCCAGCGGGTATTGGCCCCTGCAGATCCAGACTGACCGAGCCGGCCGCCAGGGCCTCGGTGAGGGCCTTGATCAGGGCGCTGAGGGCAGGGTCGACTTCGGTGCCATAGAGCCGGGGCAGGCTTTCGATCAGAGCAGCCGCCAGCGACTCCAGCCAGGCGGATGCCGCCGCAACCTCCGGCCCCTCCTGGCGTGGGAATGGTTCAGGGGCGGTGCTCACGGTGTGCCCTCCTGCAGCAGGGCATGCAAGGCCAGGATCCGCTCGAGCGGCGGTTGCTCCAGCACCACACCCGGCACGGCGCCAGCGGCGTCCAGGGCCGCGCCCGCCGCCGCGCTGCCGGTATCCGGGTCGATCGCCCCGGGCAGGCCGCGCAGGAACAGATAGCCAAAACCGCCGAGATCCCGCTCAGGCGCATAGCCGGGCAGGCGCCAGCTCAGGTAGCGATGCAGGGCCACCAGGTACAGATGGGCCTGCAGCGGGTAGTGATGCTCCCGCATCACCTGAGCCAGGGCCTGCTGGTGGTACTGCCTCGGGGCGCAGGCCACGGCACGGCCCTGCTCGTCACGGCCACCAACCCAGTTGCTCTTCCAGTCGACCACCCACCAACGCCGCTGCCCGAGGTGATCCTCGGCGGCAAAGGCCAGATCGATCGATCCGGTCAGGAAGCCGCGGCTGGCCACCGACAGAGTCTCGAGGCTGTCGGCGTAATCAGCCCCGAAGGCGCCCCCGGGATGGCGGCGGAACACAGCCGCCAGATCCCTGGCCCGCACCAGCCGACCGTGGGCCACCGCCAGGGGCAGATCAAAGCGCATCTCCACCAACCGCTGGCTGGGGCTGAGATCGGCCAGCTGGAAGCTGCCGAGGGCGCCACCGAGGCGGGTCAGGCGCAGGCGATCGAGGGCCTGGCCCACCGGTTCCGTCTGGTCGGGCGCCACGCCGGCACGGGCCAGTGCCCGTTGGACGATGCGCTGGGTCTCGGGATGATCGCCGGGGCGCTGGAAATCGATCCGCTCGAGGATGCGATGCAGGCAGTCACCGGCAGAGGCCCCCTTCGGGAACGCCAGCAGGGGACCATCCTCCGCCAGTCGCTGCTGCCAGGCCGAAGCCGGCGCCCCGGCCATGGCCTCGAGCCCAGCCCCAGGCTCTGCTGCCGGCTGGTCGGGCTCGAGCATGTCGAAGGTCTCGACGCCATCCAGGGCGGCCTCGTCGTCGCGATCACGCCCCTCCTCCAGGGCATCCGGTGCCGGCAACGGCCCCGCCCGGTGGGTCCAGCCGCTGTAACTGCAGCGCCCCCAGCGCTGATCCAGGGGCCAGGTGGGAACCTTCGCGCAGGCGAGCGCAGGCTCCTGGGGCCGATCTCGCTCCCCTGCCGAGCGGCCGCTGGCCCTGGCCGCACCCTCCTCGGCTGGGGTCAGATCAGCGACGCTCAAGGCCAGCCCGCGGCGCTCGGCCTCTTGATCGAGGCGCTGACGCCAGTCGGCGCTGCTCTCGGCCTGCTGCCCCTGGCTCCCTCGCGCCAACACCCCCTGGGGACCCCAGCTGGGGTCCGTGCCGACCAGCCAGGGCAACAACGGATTGGCGTCCTGCTCCTTCGCCTGGGCGTAGCAGAGCACGAGCAGCACCTGGGCCCGGGTGGCCGCCACATAGGCCAGCCGCTCGCGTTCCTGCTCCTGGGCCTCCAGGTCCTGTTCAGCCGCGGCACGGCCCGATCCCCAAGAGTTGGAGAGATGCAGATCAAGACGGGGGTTGCGGCAACCCGGAGGCATCCAGCGGGTGCCGAAGTCCCTGGAGCGCTGCGACGGGGCCTGCCAGAGGTAGGGGCAGATCACCACCGGATATTCCAGCCCCTTGCTGCGGTGCACGGTCACCACCGAAATCGCCGCATCCACGGCATCGCTGTTGGGCAGGTGCCCCTCGGGGGGATCGCGATCGGGATCGAGGCGCATCCGCCGCAACCAGTCGGCAGCCGCCCGCAGGCCGAGGGCCTCGGCATGGATCTGCTGCTGCACCAGGGTGGCCGCCTGCTGCAGATCCGCCAGCACCCGTCCGCGCACGGTCAAGCGGGCCAGGTCCTGGTGATCCACCAGCTGGTTCAAGGTGCCAAGCAACCCCAGATCGGCCAGCTGAGCGGCCAGGCCACTGAGGCGGGAAGCCAGGGCGCTCCACTCCAACGCCGAGGTGGCCGCCAGACGCTCGGCACTCCAATCGAGCAGTGGCGAGGCCGCCAGCAGCCGCAGCCTGTTGCCATCGTCGGGGTGGGCCAGGGCATCCAGGAAACGCTGCAGCACCGCAGCCCCTTCGCTGGTCATCACATCACCGGCGCTGACCAGCCGCGTCGCCAGCCCACGACGCTCCAGGGCCTGGCGCAGATCCTCCGCCTGGCGGTGGCGACTGACGAGCAGACAGAGATCCTCCGGGCCGAGCGGACGGCGCCGCCCCGCCGTTTCAAGCACCAGGCCGCGCGCGAGCAGGGCCTGCACCCAGGCCGCCAGAGCCTCCGGCAGGACCGCCTCGATGGCCCCGCTCGATGGCAGAGGCTCACCCGCCTGGCGATCCGCACCAAACCAGAGCAGTTGCAGGGGGGATTCACCGTCAGGGAGGTCCAGCGACGGCAGCCGTGAGGGCGCGATCTCCGGACTGCGCACCTGCGGCACCGGCAGATCGGAGCGCACCAGGCCCGGAGCCATCAGGCGGTTGAGCTGCGCCAGCAGCGCGGGAGAGCAGCGGTGATTGACCCCAAGGCCGACGATCGCGCCACTGGCCGCGCGCGCCGTGCGGTAGGTGGCCAGCTCACCGCCCCGGAAGCGATAGATCGCCTGTTTGGGATCGCCCACCATCACGAGCAGATGGCGATCGCCGTCGACGAAGCTGCGCCGCAGGATCCGCCACTGGATCGGATCGGTGTCCTGAAATTCATCAATGAGGGCCACGGCATAGCGCTGACCGACCGCCTCCAACAGGGCGACGGCCTGGGGACGATCAGGCGGCCCATCGCCCTCTCCCTCGCCAGGATCAAGCGCCTCCAGCAGCTGCGAGACCCCGATCACGCCGCGCTGCTGGCGCCGTCGCGCCAGCTCCGGCTGGGCCCAGTGGCAGAAATGGAGCAGGAGCTTCTCCACCGGCCCATCAACCACCGCGGCGATCGCCGTCATCAGGGCCGAATCCGGCAGGGAGGGATCGCCATGGTCGGGGCCTTCGATCGCTCGGGCGACCTTGCAGAACGTGCCCGGGTGGAAATAGCCGGCCAGGAGCTTGTCCTGGTCGAGAACCGCCCGGTAACTGCCGCCGGCGGGCTGAGCCGCCAGCCAGGCCGTGAGCAGGGCGGCGCGGTCCGTGCGAGGGGAGCCGGAATAGGGCGTACTGCTTTTGACTCCGCACTCCTGCCGCCAGCGCCGGGCCTGCTCCCGCAGGCTCAGCTCCAGGTCGGGGCCCCGTTCCTGCCAGAGCGCCTGAAAACGGCACCAGGGCTCAAGCCAGAGCGGCTCAAGCTGCTCGGCCAGGGGGCGATCGAGCGCCAGCCCCGCCGGCAGGGGATCCACCCCGAGGGCGGGGTCGGAATCGAGGGCCTGCAGCACCTCCGCCAGCCGGTCCACCGTCAGCCCCCGCTTCTGCAAGCCGGCCAGCAGCTCGGGGGGCAGGGCCAGCACCTGATCGTGCCAGTAGTCGTGGCAAAGCTCCTGGCGCAGGCTGCCGGCCTCGGTCTCGAGGGCAAGATCCGGGGCCTGCCCCGCCTCCAGGGCCTGACGCTGCAGGGTGCGGCTGCAGAAGCCATGGATGGTGGTGATGTCAGCGCTGTCGAGCTCCTCAAGCGCCAGCAGCAGCTGGGCGCGCAGGCGATCGCGTTGGCCGTCGTCCTGGGGCAGACCCGCCCGCCAATCGGCGAGGGCCTGATCGCCCGGCGGGGGCGGCTCCGGCTCCAGGCTTCGCAAGCCCTCCTGCAGACGCCGGGCGATGCGATCGCGCAGCTCCGCCGCCGCCGCCTTGGTGAAGGTGACCACCAGCAGCTGCTGCAGCCGCAGGAAGCCCTCGCGACGCGGTTCGGCGAGCAAGCGCAGAACCAGATGGGCCAGGGCAAAGGTCTTGCCGGTGCCGGCACTGGCCTCCAGCAGCCGCACCCCAGGATCCAGGCCGAAGCTGTTGGCCTCAAAGGCAGGCAGGGCAGGCGCCTGGCTGGGATCAGGGCCGCTGGACCGTGGCGGAGACAGGCGGGTCATGGGCTGACGTTCCAGTGATCCAGCAGCGCTCCGTAGCGCTCTTCGGCCATCGCCAGGCGCGGCTCCTGGAACAACAGCCGCCCCGGCATCGATGGCCCGAAGCAGAGCGCCTGGGCCTCCTGTTCCCGTTCCCCCCGACTCATGAAGCCCCCTTCCCAGGCATCGATCGCCTTGGCCAGCCCCGAGCCCGCACACTGGCGTTCGTTCTGGGCATAGATCAGCGAAGCGCCAGGTGGCAGTGGCCAACAGGACCAGCGCCATTGCTCCAGCAGGGCCTGCAGGCGCTCCAGCTCAGCCTCGGCCAGCGCGGGCGACGGCACCTGCAACGTATCGATGATCCCGAAGCGGTCGCCATCGCGGGCCACCAGCACCGCCTCGGTCGGCACCTGATCGGCCGCCACCGCCAGCAGCAGTTGCAACCAAAGCTCGAGCCGCTGGCGCGCCTGCCCCTTGGCGGTATGCAACAGCACCAGGGTGCTGCCCTGCCAGCGCAGCGAGGCCTCCAGCTGGCGCCAGCGGCAACGGGTCAGACGAGACTCCGATCCCAGGGCTGCCAGAGCGTCGTGGAGGCTGCGCCAACGCTGCTCCAGCAGGTTGGCCTCGAGCACGCCGCCACTGCAGGCCGGCAGCAGGCCGCGGCCGCGGCTGCGATCCAGCCAGACCTGGGCGCCGTCGTCCTGCTCTGCCGCCGCAGGCGATGAGGCCGCCAGCAGCTGCGAATCGGCCGCCAGGCGCTCGCGGAAGAGGGCGCTGCGCTGGCGTTCATCCAGATTCAGAGCCTCGAGATCGAGGCGTTCGCGGTTCCACTCCCGCGGCTTGATCCCCAGGCCAGCGAGCCAATGCTCCTGGGGATCGATCCACCAGCGCCGTAGATCGTCGTAGGCATCCACCACCGGCGGGGCAGCGGCCGGAGCCTGCACCGGCATCGCCCCCAGGGCCAGGGCGGAGCGATCGCCAGGCTCGAACCGCTCCTGCTCGATCAGGCGCCTGGCCTCCAGAAGGCGGCGATCACAGCTCGGGGGCGGCCGCTGCGGCAAAGGCAGAAAGTTGCTGCGCTCGAGCGGATTGGTGGGGTGCTCGATCAGCAGGCCCGCTTTGCCTTCAGGGCCGAGCGCCGCTTCCAGCAGCTCCAACCACTGCCGCACCGGCGTCGCCGGGGGCAAGGCATCACCGCTGCGCGGATCCCGGCAACTCCAGGTGATCAGGAGGTGATCGCGGGCCGAGAGCAGCGCCTCCAGCAACACGTAACGGTCCTGATCGGCCGGCAGGGGGTCGCCCAGCTGTCGGCTGCGCTCGAGCAGGTGGAAACCCGGACGGGTCTGGCGACGCGGAAAAACCTCGGCATCCAGGCCCATCAGCACCACGACCCGGTGGGGGATCGCCCGCATCGGCTCGAGGGCGCTGATCGTCAGAGCGCCGCTGCGATGACCAAACCGACCGCTGTCGATGGCCAGACGCTCCTGCAGCACCGCCGCCACCACCGGGGCCTCCAGCAACGCCTCCGACCCTTGCGCCGAGGTCAGCCAATCGTCGATGGCGGCAAGAAGCTCCTGGCGCTGCCAGTCCCCGGACTCCGGATCGGCGCCGAGATCATCAAGCAGCTGAGCGAGCACCCCCCCCCAGGCCTGGCAGTCGCGGGGCTGACGCAGCCGCCGCAACCACTGCCGCAGCCAGGTGAGCAACTGCAGCATCCGGCCGTTGTCCTCGAGGCCGGCCAGCGGAGCCTGGGGGGCGCAGGCGCCGATCGCC
>JBEDHF010000010.1:0-6297 GCA_041174245.1 Cyanobacteriota bacterium | reverse complement strand
GCCCAGGTGCCCTGGGCCTCGATCCACAGGCCCGGATCCACCGGCAGCAGGGCCAGCGCCACGGCTTCTGACGCGCTCGCTGCGGCCCGGTCCTGCAGCGCCTGCAGCGTCTGCGGATCGGGCACCGCCCCCAGGGGCTGCAAGGAAGCGCCGAGCCGGGCCGCCAGCGCCGCGGCCGGGCCCGGCAGCCGTTCAGCAATCGCTTCGGCGGTGCCGCAGCTGACCAGCACCAGCGTGGGCAGGGTGCTGAAAGGGGAGAAGGACATGACGTTCGCAGCTGGGGGTCCGGGCGGCTTCTACGATCAAGACACGCTGACGTGCTCGCGCCCGCCGTGACCAGTTTTCTCACCGCAGAACGGCTAGAGCACGACCCCAGCCAGCATGAACCCAGGCGGCTGCGCCTGTTCAGCGGCACGGCCAACCAGGACCTGGCGCGCGAGATCGCGTCCTACCTCGGTGTGCCCGATGGCCCGCGGGTGATCAAACGCTTCGCCGACGGCGAGACCTACCTGCAGATCCAGGAATCGATCCGGGGCTGCGATGTGTTCCTGATCCAGCCCACCTGCGCTCCGGTCAACGACCACCTGATGGAGCTGCTGATCATGGTGGATGCCTGCAAGCGGGCCTCGGCCCGTCAGGTCACCGCCGTGGTGCCCTACTACGGCTACGCCCGGGCCGACCGCAAGACCGCCGGCCGCGAATCGATCACCGCCAAGCTGGTGGCCAACCTGCTGGCCAAATCCGGTGTGGACCGGGTGCTGGCGATGGACCTGCACTCCGCCCAGATCCAGGGCTACTTCGACATCCCCTGCGACCACATCTACGGATCGCCGGTGCTGGTGGATTACCTGGCCGGCCGCGACCTCGGCGAAGTGGTGGTCGTCTCCCCCGATGTGGGCGGTGTCGCCCGGGCGCGGGCCTTCGCCAAGAAGATGAACGATGCGCCCCTGGCGATCATCGACAAGCGCCGCTCCGGCCACAACGTGGCCGAGAGCCTCACCGTGATCGGCGACGTGGCCGGCAAGACGGCCGTGCTGATCGACGACATGATCGACACCGGCGGCACGATCTGCCAGGGGGCGCGCCTGCTGCGTCAGCGCGGCGCCAGCCGCGTGATCGCCTGCGCCACCCACGCCGTGTTCTCTCCGCCGGCGGTGGAGCGACTCTCGGAGCCGGGGCTGTTCGAAGAGGTGGTGGTCACCAACAGCATCCCCCTCAGCGATGACCGCCGTTTCAGCCAGCTGCGGGTGCTCTCGGTCGCCAACATGCTCGGCGAAGCGATCTGGCGAATCCACGAGGAGAGCTCGGTGAGCTCGATGTTCCGCTGAACCAGATCGGCGCGCGCTGGCTGCCGGCGCTGTTGGCCGCAGCCCTGGCGGCCCCGGCGGCCCTGAGCCAGCCCCTGCCGCCGCCGCTCCCCAGCCCCAGCTCGGGCAGCGATCGAACGGTGGGGGTCTGGCTGACCAACAGTCCGAGCCCGCTCTACTACAGCGCTGCCCTGCTGGAGCGCTCGGTGGCGGACCTGGCTGACGCTGGTTTCAACACGCTCTACCCCAACGTCTGGAGCCGGGGCACCACCTTTCACCGCAGCGCGCTGGCGCCGATGGAACCGGCCCTGGAGCAGGCGATCGAACGCCAGGGCGCGCCCCGCGATCCGATCTGCCAGCTGGCCGGAGCCGCCCACCGCCGCGGCCTGCGGATCATCCCCTGGTTCGAATACGGGCTGATGGAGCCCGCCGACAGCACCGTCGTGCGCGCGCATCCCGACTGGGTGCTCCAGCGCAGCGACGGCAGCAGCCTCTATGCCCTCCATGGCGCCGACCTGCAGCGCTCGCCGCTGCGCGATCTCAGGGTCTGGCTCAATCCCGCCCACCCCGGTGTCAAAGCCCGTTTCATCGGCCTGATTCAGGAGCTGGTGCGCCGCTGTCCGGTGGATGGCATCCAGCTCGATGACCACTTCGCCTGGCCGGTGGATCTGGGCTACGACAGCTTCACGCGCTCCCTCTACCGCCAGGAGACGGGCAGCGCCCCCCCGGAGGCCCCCACCGATCGGGCCTGGATGCGCTGGCGGCGGCAGCAACTGACGGCGCTGCTGCGGGAGCTGAGGCAGTCGCTGCAGCAACAACCGCGGCCGCTGTTGATCAGTGTCTCGCCCGGTCCCTTCCGCTTCGCCTACAACCACTGGCTCCAGGACTGGGAGCTCTGGGCCCTGGGCGGTCTGATCGATGAACTGGTGGTTCAGAACTACGCCTACTCCGTGGCCGGCTTCGCCAGAGACCTCAACCAGCCGGCGCTGGTGAAGGCCCGGGGCTGGGGACTGCCCGTGGAGATCGGCATCCTGGCCGGCTTCGGCGGCCGCACCACCCCGATCAGCACGCTCGAGCAGACCGTGGCGATGGCCCAGGCCGCCGGCCATGGCGTGATCTACTTCTACTGGGAAGGCCTCTGGGGCCAGTACGCCGGTGCGGAAGGGGCCGACCTACGGCGGCGTGGGTTTCAACGGTTGCACGGTGGTCGCTGATTCAGGCAGTCGCGGCGGCACCCCAACGGCCGGCGCACAACCGGCCGCTGGCGGCTGGGCCGGATTGGAGATCGAACCGAGCCGCACGGCCTGCGCCTCCGCCAGCCGCCTGAGCGGCACGCGCGCGAAGGTGTCCGTGGGCAGGCCGAAGGTGATCGCCAGGCAGCGCTGAACCACCACCTCGCTGTCATCCCCGAAATGACCGGCGATCAGCTCACTGATCACCCCGAGGGTGCGACCGGAGGCTTCGGTCTGGTTGAGCAGACAGGCCGCGATCGGCCGAGCCAGCGCCTGGCAGGGGCGGTTCATCAACACCTGCAGCTGGGCATCGCCGGCGGCGCTGTAACGCACGCACTGCTGGGCCAGGGAGGCCTCGAGCTGGGGTCGGGCCAGCGACAGCAACGGCGCCAGCAGGCCGGCCCGGGCCGGCGCCGCCGGAGCAACGCTCAGGCCGATCAGGCCCAGGGCCAGCAGCGGCCAGCGGCTGGAGCGGATCACTGCAGGCACTGGTTCACCACCTCGGCGGTATTGGTGGAGAGGGGAGCGGCGGCCAGACCCTCCAACGCCGCCCGCATCACCTGAGCGCGCGCTTCGCCGTAGCTGCTCCAGGCGCTGAAGCGCTTGGCCAGACGCGACGCGGTGATCGGATTGCGCTGATCGAGGGCGATGATCTGCTCCGCTAGGAAGCGGTAGCCCGACCCATCGAGGGCGTGAAAGACCGGCGTGTTGGCGATCAAGCCACCGAGCACGGCCCGTACACAGTTCGGGGCCTCCCCGTCGTAGCGGGGATGCTTCAGCAACCGCTGCACCCGCTCCAGACCATCGGCGAAGGGAGCAGAAGCCTCGAGCGAGAACCAGGTGTCAAGAATCACGGGCCGCTGCTGCCAGCGGTCGTAGAAGACCTGCATCGCCTGCTCCCGCTCAGGCAGCCGATGCGGCTGCAGGGCTACGAGTCCGGCCCGGGCCAGGGTCATCGATGGGCCGGACACCGCCTCGAGGGCCGCGGCGATGGCCGTGGGTTCACCAGCAGCCACCTGCCAACGCCAGATCAGGGCCGTGAGATCGCGATCGCCATCCCCCTCAGGCCAGGCCAGGGACCACTGGGGCCGACAGCGCTCGAGGCTGCGCGCCAGGGGAGCGGCCAGGGCCTCCCCGAAGCGACGCCGCAGATCCTGCAGCGCCTGGAACAGGGCCGGCGGATCGGGACGGTCGCAGAGATCCTCAAGCTCGGCCAGCCCCGGCAGGGCCAGCAGCAGGGCCCGGCTGCGCTCGGCCAGGGTGCCATCGAGAAGGATGCGGCCACAGGCCTCGATCAGGCCATCCTCGAGGGCCTGATCGGCACGCCCCTCCGCGCGCGCGCGCACGGCCAGCTGCCAGAGGGTCTGGCCGGAATCCCAACGGGCAAAGGGATCGCTGTCGTGGGCCAGCAGGTGCAGCAACTCCGCCAGCGAACGCTCGGCGTTGAGCTTCACCGGCGCCGAGAAGCCCCGCAGCAACGACAGGGCCGGCGGATGGGCATGGGCCTCCAGGCCGACGAAGCGGAAGGTCTGCTTCGGCTGATCGATCACCAGCAGCCGACTCTCCTGTCCCCAGGAGGGGTCCAGCACCGCCGCGGCGGCCTGGGCCTCGCTTTCTCCTTCCAGCCGCAGGGGCAGGGATTCTCCGCCCTGGTCGACAAGGCCGAGCACCAGGGGAATCACCAGGGGCTGCTTCTCGGCCTGATCGGGCGTGGCGGCTGTCGCTTGCTCCACCCGCAGGCTGAGGCTGCCGCTCTCCCCATCCCAGTGGGGCTCGATCCGCAGCTGCGGCGTCCCGGCCTGGCGATACCAGTGCCGGAATTGCCCGAAGTCGAAGCTGGGGCGCCCTGCACCAGCCTGGGCGGCCGCATCCTCCATCGCCTGCACGAAGTGTTCGCAGGTGGCGGCCGTGCCGTCGTGACGCTGCACGTAAAGGCCGATGCCGCGGAAGAAGGTGGTGGCGCCGAGCAGGGTCTGGAGCATCCGGATCACCTCCGCCCCTTTTTCATAGATCGTTGTTGTGTAGAAATTATCGATCGCCTGGTATTCAGCCGGCTGCACGGCATGGGCTGTAGGGCCTGAATCCTCCCGGAATTGAGTGTTGCGAAGCATCGCCACATCCTCAATCCGCTTGGCGGTGCGCGAATGGAGATCGGCGGTGAAGCATTGATCCCGAAAAACGGTCAGCCCCTCTTTGAGGGAGAGCTGGAACCAGTCGCGACAGGTGATCCGATTCCCCGTCCAGTTGTGAAAGTATTCATGGGCGATGATGCTTTCGATGCGTTCCAGCTCCGCATCGGTGGCGGTGGCTGCATCGGCGAGCACCAGCTTGGAATTGAAGATATTGAGTCCTTTGTTCTCCATCGCGCCCATGTTGAAGTGGCGCACGGCGACGAGATTGAACTCATCAAGGTCGTACTCCAAGCCATAGACCTGCTCATCCCAGGCCATCGCCCGCTTCAGGCAGGCCATGGCATGACCGGTGAGCGCCGCGTCGCCCGGTTCCACATGCAGGCGCAGGGCCACGGTGCGACCCGAGGCGGTGGTGAAGGTGTCGCGCACCTCCTCCAGACGCCCGGCCACCAGGGCGAACAGATAGGAGGGCTTGGGGAAGGGATCGTCCCAGAGCGCGAAATGGCGCCCCGGCTCACCCTCAAGATCCCCGAAGGCGAGGCCATTGCCATTGGAGAGCAGCACCGGGTAGGTGGCGCGATCCGCCTCGATCCGCACCTGAAAACGACTGAGCAGATCAGGGCGGTCGGGATGAAAGGTGATCCGCCGAAAGCCCTCGGCTTCGCACTGGGTGGTGAGCATGCCGCCGCTGGCATAAAGACCCTCGAGGGTGGTGTTACGGCCGGGATGGAGTCGCACCACCGTCTCGAGCTCGAAGGGAGCCGCCGGCGGAGCCCAGAGGGTGAGGCTCTGCTGGTCAAGGCTGTAGGCCTCCGGAGCCAGATCCTGACCATCGAGCCGGATCTCGAGAAGCTCCAGATCCAGACCCTGAAGCCGCAGCGGCTCCGGCGACGACGTCGCCATCGCCGGGGCCTCGGGATTGGCCGCCAGGCGGAGTCGGGCCTGCACCAGGGCCTGATCGTCGAAGAGTCGAACGGTGAGATCGGTGCGATCCAGCCGGTAGGGCGCCGGGCGGTAATCGGCAAGACGAACAGCGGCCATGACGTTGAACAGAAACGGACTGAGGCGATCGGCCGATGATGGCGCAGGCGGCGCTGAGACCTGGCGCTCAGGTGGTGGCAGGGCCGGCTGCGCTGCTGGCAGCCGGGCTGCTGCCGGGGGCGGTGGCCGGGGCGGTGCCCGTGGCCTGGGCGATCTGGGCCTCGATCGCCGTTTCCAGCGACTGGCGCAGCTCCTCGGGGATGTCCTGCGGACAGAAATTCATCGCCCCGAGCAGCACCGAGTCGTAGGCACCACGGCGCAATTCCTCGATCGAGAGCGGCTGCTCACCCACCGGTGCAATGCGGGACCCATGCTCGTTCTGCAGCAGCACAACCACCGTTTCACCGGCGATCGGTACCGCCTGGGCCACCTCGAGCTTGCCGATCGAGCGCGCAAGGCAGAAGTTGATCGCCGACAGGCGCATGTAGAGGTCTATGCTGGCTTCAGAGGCCGGCAGCTGGGGCCGGGCCGCAGCAGCACTGGACGCGGCCAGAGCCGGCGGCACCAGCCAGAGCAACGGGGCCAGCACCAGGCTGACGACCAGGGCGCAGAGGCCGGGGATCAGACGGAATGGTCGGCGCATCG
>JBEDHF010000009.1:0-5879 GCA_041174245.1 Cyanobacteriota bacterium | reverse complement strand
TGCTGATGCAGGACATGTACCGCCATCTGCCCGAGCCCCTGCATGCCTGGTACCGGCAGCGCACCCGAGGCGAGGTGGACGTGCGGGTCAAGATCTGCATGAGTTTCCAGAAGTCGATGTTCTGCGTCACCAACGCCGCCATCGCTGGTACCTTCCCCCATCCCCTCAGTAGTAGCGACCCTGCCGCTGTGGCTGCCAATGCCGCCTATGCCGACGCCTGGGCCCAGCGGCTGGGCATGGCGCGCACCGATTGCCTCGGCCGTGGTCCTGGTGTGACCTAAGTTCAGGGCATGGATCAGCCCTGGACCCACCGGCAACGCCCTGAGCGGCTTGAGCGCCGGATTGAATTCGCCGATTACGAGACCACGCGCACCTTCCTGGAGCGTCTCAATGATCTCAGCGATCAGCGATCACGTTTCCCAGACATCAGTTTTGGACGCACCTACGTCAACCTCACTGTTCGCTCTGAGGATGAGCAGGCGCCAATCGGTGACAGCGATCACGCGTTTGCGGCCGCGATCGATGCCCTGATCGTCGTTGCTGAATAATCCGCCCGTGCGGCGGTCTTGATGCCTTCGATGCCTCTTCCCTCCATCCGAGGATCCCTCCGTGGCTTCAGCTTCCGACGTTGATCAGCCCAAGCCCGAATCTGCCGGCTCTGATCCTTCAGCAGCCGTCTTTAAGAACGATGCCACACCGGTTAATCTTCAAGAGGCTTTTGACGGCATTCAGATCCAGGAGCTGCTTGATCAGCTTGATCGTGAACTGATCGGTCTCCAGCCGGTCAAATGCCGGATTCGAGAAATCGCGGCCCTGCTGGTGGTCAATCGAGCGCGCAAGCAGGTGGGCCTTTCAACGGCGGCCCCAAGTCTGCACATGTCGTTCACGGGCCGTCCTGGGACGGGTAAGACCACGGTGGCCGCCAGGATGTCGCAGATCCTGCACGGCCTCGGCTATGTACGCAAGGGCCACCTGGTGACGGCCACCCGTGATGATCTGGTCGGTCAGTACATCGGCCACACCGCTCCCAAAACCCGTGACATCCTCAAGAAAGCGATGGGTGGGGTGTTGTTCATCGATGAGGCGTACTACCTCTACCGCCCAGAGAATGAGCGCGACTATGGCGCTGAGGCGATCGAGATCCTGTTGCAGGTGATGGAGAACAACCGCGACGATCTCGTGGTGATCTTTGCTGGTTATAAGGATCGCATGGATGTCTTCTATCAATCAAACCCCGGTCTTTCCTCCCGGGTTGCCAATCACATCGATTTCCCGGATTACACGCCATCGGAGCTGTTGCTGATTGCCCGCTTGATCCTGGCAGAGGAGAACTATCGCTTCAGCAAGGAAGCCACCGAGGTGTTTGCTGAGTATATCCAGCGTCGGATGCAGCTTCCCTTCTTCGCCAATGCCCGTTCGATCCGCAATGCCATCGATCGGGCCAGGATGCGGCAAGCCAACCGTTTGTTCAACGGCATGGCCAGCGGTGTCACCAAGCATGATCTGGTCACGATTGAGGCCGAGGACATCACCGCCTCGAGAGTCTTCTCCGGCCAGATTGAGGGCCTCGATCCGAGTGAACCGCTGACCTAATCAGCCTCTTTGTGGCCGCAGCGTCCGATCAGCGCTTGCGCTTCGCTTTGTCGTGGCTGCCGTCCTTGCGCCGTGAATCGATCTGCAGCAGATCGCGTACCTGTTGGACCTGGCGGGCCAGCTGGGGGTCACTGCCCAGTTTTTTCTCCACCTGGTCAACGGCATACATCACGGTGGAATGGTCCTTGCCGCCAAAGGCATCGCCAATGCGCGGCAGCGACAGATTGGTTCCCTGGCGCATCAGGTACATCCCGACCTGGCGGGCCTGGCTGACCGCCCGTTTGCGGCTGGGGCTGAGCATGTCATCCACGGAGACGCTGAAGACCTCTGCCACTTTCTCCAGCACCTGTTGCGGTGTCACCTCAACGTCGCCACCGCCGGGATCCAGCATCGGTGCCACGGATTCGACCGTCATCGGCAGGCCTGTGATCGAGGCGAAGGCCACGGCCCGGGTCAGGGCTCCCTCCAGTTCGCGGATGTTGGAGGTGAAACGTCCGGCGATGTACTGGATCAGATCCCGAGGCAGGCGCATCCGTTCCTGTTCGGCTTTCTTGTGCAGAATCGCCATCCGCGTTTCCAGGTCCGGGGCCTGGATGTCGGCGATCAGGCCCATCGAGAAGCGCGAGATCAGCCGCTCCTGCAGCCTCGGGATCTGGCTGGGTGGACGATCGGAGGCAATCACGATCTGACGGCCGGCCTCATGAAGCGCGTTGAAGGTGTGGAAGAACTCTTCCTGGGTGTACTCCTTGCCTTCGATGAATTGAATGTCGTCGATCAGGATCAGATCAGCAGCTCGGTACTTGTCCCGGAAGCTCTGCATGCTGTCCTTGCGAATCGCCTGAATCAGATCATTGGTGAAGGATTCAGTCGAGACATAAAACACCCGCGAGTCTGGATCGATCTCCAGCCGGTAGTGGCCGATTGCCTGCATCAGATGGGTCTTGCCCAGGCCGACACCGCCGCAGAGAAACAGGGGATTGAATTCCCGTCCTGGCGATTCGGCCACCGCCAGGGCCGCTGCATGGGCCATGCGGCTGTTGGGACCGACCACGAAGCGGTTGAAGACGTAACGGGGATTGAGCCCGGGAATCCGCCGCGGGGCCGCTTCGCCGGTGGCCCGTCGAGGTGCGCTGATTGGGCTGGCGTCCCCTGAGCCGGCCTGGCCGTTGGCGGCGTCGCCGGGGCCGCCCGGTTCGGCCACCAGCGCCGCCTCGCTCGGTCCTGAGACCACGGACACTTCAATCCTCTGGCCGGAAATCTCCGTGGCCAGGGCTGCGATCGTGCCCAGATAGTTCTTGTGCAGCCAGCCGCAGGCGAAGCTGTTCGGCGCCACCAGCTCCAGTCGCCCCCCTTCCAGACCGGCGCACTGGGCTGGCCGGATCCAGGTTTCAAAGGTGGGCTTGCTCAGGTTGGCCTGGAGGGCTTGCTGCACCTGGTGCCACAGTTCCTCTCCCTGGCGCACCGACCCAACCTGCACGGAGGCTGACTATACGCAGACCTGACCTCCCGTTCCGTCTTTAATGACGCAAGACCTCAATCGTCTGCGCCGCCACGCCATGGCTCTGCCTCCTCGCCTGTCGCTGGTTCCGGTGCCGCGCCTTGCCCACGCCGGCCTGGTGCTGCTGCTCGGCGTTGGGCTGGGGGCCTGCAACGGCACCCTGCCCGGCCAACCCCAGGGCGGCGATCCCTCCCGGGTCAGTGATGCGCCGGCCGGGCCGCCCCTGGCCAGCGGCAACAACCTGATCGTCGACGCCGTCGCCCGGGTCGGCCCGGCGGTGGTGCGGATCGACACCACCAAGCAGGTGATCAACCCCCTCGGCGGCCTGTTCGGGTCCGGCCCCTCGATTCAGCAGCAACAGGGCCAGGGGTCCGGTTTCATCACCCGCTCCGATGGCGTCGTGCTCACCAATGCCCACGTGGTGGAAGGGGCCAGCGAGGTGGAGGTGACTCTGCCGGATGGCCGCCGTTTCAACGGCAAAGTGCTCGGTGGTGATCCGGTCACCGATGTGGCCGTCGTCAAGGTGGTGGCACGCGGTCTGCCGGTGACGCCGCTCGGGGATTCCTCCCGGGTCAGGCCCGGCGAGACGGCGATCGCGATCGGCAACCCGCTCGGGCTCGACAACACCGTCACTGCCGGCATCATCAGCGCCATCCAGCGCACCAATGCCCTCGGCGAGGGGCAACGGGTGCCCTACCTGCAGACCGATGCCGCCGTCAATCCTGGCAACAGCGGTGGACCGCTGATCAACGACCGCGGCCAGGTGATCGGCATCAACACGGCGATCCGCAAGGCACCGGGCGCCGGCCTCAGCTTTGCGATCCCGATCAATCTGGCCCGCACGATCGCAGCCCAGATTCTCGATCGCGGCCGTGCGTCCCATCCGTACATCGGCGTGCGCCTGCAGGCCCTCACCCCCCAGCTGGCCCGGGAGATCAATGCCACGGCGGCCGAATGCCGCGTGCCAGAGGTCAGTGGCGTGGTGGTGGTGGAGGTGATCCCCTCCAGTCCGGCGGCGGCCGCCGGACTCAGGGCCTGCGATCTGATCGCCTCCGTGGACGACCGTGCCGTGCAGACCCCGGCGCAGCTGCAGCTGGCGGTCGATCAGGGGCGCGTTGGTCAGCCGATGCGCCTGCAGGTGCGCCGCGGTGATCGCCGTCTGCAGCTGAGCGTGCGGCCGGCCGAATTGCCGCGTCAGGGGTGAGGGCAGGCGCAGGGGCTGGGCTGCGTCCCCGACGCCAGCTGGTGGTGCTGGCCCGCTGGCCGGCCCCGGGGCGATGCAAGCGCCGCCTGGCGGCCACGATCGGCAGCGAACCCGCCAGTCGCCTTCAGGCCCGTCTCAGCGCCCATACCCTGGCTGTGGCCAGCGAGGCTGCCGAGCGCTGCCAGGCCCAGCTGGTGCTGGCCCTGGCAGGGGCTGGACGGCGGGCGGGTCGCCGCCTGCTTGAGGTTCTGGAAGATCGTGATCGTTGTGCCCTGCGCCTGCAGGTGGGGAATCCCGTCGCACTGCGCCTGCAGGGTGAGGGCAGTCTGGGGCTGAGGATGCAGCGTCAGCTGCTGCTGGCCCAGCGGCAGGGTGCACAGTCGGTGGTGCTGATCGGTGCCGACCTGCCGGCCCTTGAGAGCGCCGATCTGCAGCAGGCGTTTGCCCTGCTCGAGCGTCAGCCGCTTGTGCTCGGACCGGCGGCGGATGGCGGCTACTGGCTGATCGGCCAACGCACCCCGTTCCAGGCTGCCTTGATGGCAGGCATTCCCTGGGGCAGCGATCAGGTGCTGGCCTCCACGCTTGTCCTGGCTGAGGCGGCTGGACGCATGGTGTCGCTCCTGCGCGAGCGTTGCGATCTGGATCGCCGTCAGGATCTGCTCCCCTGGTGCTGATGCCCGGTCCGCCGCTCAGTGTGTTGATCCCGGCGCTGCAGGAAGCGGGTCGGTTGCCGTTGCTGCTCGCCGACCTGGCTGCGGCGCCGTCGCTGGTGCGGGAGGTGGTGGTGGTGGATGGGGGCAGCCGGGATCGCAGCCGCGATCTGGCGCGCCTGGTCGGGGCCCGGGTGCTTGTGGCGGGTCCGGGCCGGGGCCGGCAGCTATGTGTTGGAGCCGAGTGCTGCAGCGGCCCCTGGCTGCTGGTGCTTCATGCCGATGCTCGCCTGCGGCCGGGCTGGGCCGAGGCGGTGCAACGCGCCCTGGCGGCAGGCGCGCGCGATCAACGGCGCCAGCTCTGGTGTTTCCCGTTGCGGGTCGTGGCCGATCTCCAGGAGCAGTCGCCCAGCGGACCGGTCTTCCGTTGCCTCGGAGCTTTAGTGGGCCTGCGCAGCCGTTTCTGGCGGCGCCCCTATGGCGATCAGGGGCTGCTGTTGCCGATGGCCCTCTATCGCGCCGTGGGTGGCTTCCAGCCGCTGCCCCTGATGGAGGATCTGGATCTGGTGCAGCGCCTGGCGAGGCAGCAGCGGCCGAGGTTGCTGCCGCCGCTGCTGCTGGTGGATGGCCGCCGCTGGCTCGGCCTTGGCCTCTGGCGCACGGCCTGGATCAACGCCGGGCTGCGCCGCGCCTGGCACCGGGGCGTGCCGGCGGCGGTGCTGGCCCGTTACTACCGCGCTCCCTGGGCCTTCAGGAGGCGTACCAGAAGGCGCAACGCTGCTGGTTGGGCTCCAGCTCCCAACCCTGATTGCGGTAGAACTCCACCACGTCGGGATCGGCGAACAGGCTGACCCGCTCAACCTCCATCGCCGTCAGCTCGTCCATCATGTAGCGGATCATCTGCTTGCCCAGGCCGGCGCCCTGGTACAGGGGG
>JBEDHF010000008.1:0-2832 GCA_041174245.1 Cyanobacteriota bacterium | reverse complement strand
CAGCGGCACGGGCGGCCACCTCTTCCCGGCCCTGGCCGTGGCCGAGGCCCTGGAGGCCAACTGGTCGGTGCAGTGGCTCGGCGTGCCGGATCGGCTCGAGCGGGAGCTGGTGCCCAGCCGCGGCTCTGCAGCCCACCGGCCCGCACCGTGTGCAAGGGGTAGCGGCTGGTGCGGGCGATCGGGGCCGTGCGGCGGCTGATCCGCCGTGAGGGGATCGAGCTGGTGTTCAGCACCGGCGGCTACATCGCCGCACCGGCAATCCTGGCGGCCCGCTGGTGCGGTGTGCCCGTGGTCCTGCACGAATCGAATGCGATCCCCGGTCGGGTCACCCGCCTGCTCTCGCCCTGGTGCAGCGCCGTGGCGATCGGCCTGGAGGCCGCGGCCGGCCGTCTGCGCCGCTGCCGGCCCCTGGTCACCGGCACCCCGGTGCGCAGCAGCTTCCTCCGCCCCCAGGCTGCGCCCGAGTGGCTACCGGCGGGCTCCGGGCCGCTGCTGGTGGTGATGGGGGGCAGCCAGGGGGCCCTGGGTCTCAACCGGATGGTGCGGCCGCTGCTGCCGCAGCTGGCCGCCGCCGGTGTGCGCGTCGTCCATCTCACCGGCAGCCACGACCCCGACAGCGCCGCTCCTGCCCCCGCCGGCTGCATCAGCCTGGCCTTCAGCGACGCGATCCCAGCCCTGCTGCAACGGGCCGATCTGGTGATCAGCCGCTCCGGCGCCGGCAGCCTCAGCGAACTGGCCGTCTGCGGCACACCGGCGATCCTGGTGCCCTTTCCCGAGGCCGCCGACCGCCACCAGGAGGCCAATGCCGCCGCCGCCGCCGCCCTTGGCGCCGCCGTGATCGTGCACCAGCACCCGCCCGAGCAGGAGACCCTGAGCCGGCAGCTCTGGCACCTGCTCGGCCCACGCCTGCGCGGGGCCGATCCAGCCGCCGATCCCCTGCTGCAGATGCGGGCCGGCATGGAGGAGCTGGCGGTGCGCGACGCCGATCGCCAGGTGGCGGCCCTGCTGCTGGCCCAGGCGGAACGGGGCCGAAACGGCCGCAGCATGCACTGATCGCCCCTCAGCCGAAGCGGGAGGTTTCCAACGTCAGGGCCCGCAGGAGGCGGCGGTTGCCGGATCGGTCCTGGAGCGCCACGCGCAACCAGGCCTCGCCAAGGCCGGCGAAGGAACGGCAATCGCGCAGCAGCAGCCTCTGATGGCGCTCCAGCGCTTCGCGCAGGGGCACCAGGGAGCGCGGGCCGCCATCGGCGTCGACACCACGCAGCAGCAGGAAATTGGTGGCCGATGGCCGCACCTCCAGGCCCGGCAGCCGGGCCAGGCCCTGGGCCAGCCACGGCCCCTCGGCCGCCACCCAGGCCTGAACCCGAGCCTGCCAGCGGGCCACCGATCGCGGATCGGCGAACAGCGCTTCACCGAGGGCGGCCGCCAGGCCGTTCACCGGCCAGGGATCACGCCAGGCCGCCCAGCGGGCCAGGCGCTCCGGCGCCGCGATCGCATAACCGAGCCGCAGGCCGGCGATCGCATAGAGCTTCGTCAGGCTGCGCACCACCACCAGGTTGGGGTGCTGGGCCACCAGGGGCACCAGCGATTGCGCCTCGCCGCCAGGCGTGAGCGGCAGAAAGGCCTCATCGGCGATCACCAGGGCATGGCGGGCCAGGAGCGGTTCGAGCGAGGCGCGGCTCCAGAGCTGGCCGGTGGGGTTGTGGGGATTGGTGATCCAGAGCACGCCACCATCGCCGCCGACCGCCGGGAAGGGCTGCGGAAACGCCTGATCCCAGTGCAACGGCAGCGGCAACGGCCGGCTGCCGCCCCCCCAGGTGGCCAGGGCCCGGCCGTAATCGGCGAAACCCGGCGCCGGCAGCTTGCTGATGCCGGCCGCGGCCGCATCGCGGGCCGCCCAGGTGAACAGTTCAGCGGCGCCATTGCCCGGCAGCACCATCTCCGGCTCCACCCCGTGCAGAGCGGCGATCACAGCCCGGAGCCCGCTCTGGCGACGGTCGGGGTAGTGGCGCAGGGCCTGGGTGTTCCAGGCCAGCCGCCAGCGCAAGGCCCAAGGCAGGGCAAAGGGCACCAGGGAGGCGCTGGCATCGAGCAGATCCCCAGGACGGCAGCCGAGGCGCTCCGCCACCTCCTGACGATTGCCGCCGTGGCGGGAGCTGATCACAGGCGGGGGCGAATCACAGAAGGAAGCGGGTCACAGAGGTCAGACCGTCGGCGGGGTCGCCGTGGCTGGCCTCGATTCAAGCCGAAGCCGCTGATCAGCGCGCCACGGGCCGCCCCAGGCGGTAGAACGGCGCCAATCGCCTTCAGCCCCGTGGCGGCGGAGCTCCAGCCCAACCACACCCCACCCCGAGCGCCGCATCGGCCCTGGCTCCTGGGCCCGCTCCTGACGGCCAGCCTGACCGCCAGCACCGCCTTGGCGGGCGCCGCCACCGCCGCACCAGGGCCTGGCAGCAGGCCCATCCGGGCGCCGTTGGCTGGGCAGGACGCCCTGGAGCGCCTGCTTGGCAGCGGCCGCTGCCCCGGCTGCCGGCTGCAGGAGGCCGATCTGGTGCAGGCACCGCTGCGCGGGGTGGCGCTGCAGGGGGCCGATCTGCGCCGCGCCAACCTCAGCGGTGCCCAGCTGGACGGGGCCAACCTGCAGGGCGCCGATCTACGGGGCGCCTCCCTCCAGGGCGCCCGGCTCGACGGTGCCGACCTGGGCGGGGCCCTCCTGGCCGGCGCCGACCTGCGCCAGGCCCACCTCGACGGGACACGGCTCGATCCCGAACAGCTCCGGCTCGGCCACTGGCAGGGCGCCAGCGGCCTCGCCCTCAGCCTGCTCAGCTACAC
>JBEDHF010000007.1:0-6937 GCA_041174245.1 Cyanobacteriota bacterium | reverse complement strand
CCGCAGAGCCAGCAGTGCCTGGCCGAGGGCGTTGTTGATCGTGTGGGCGCCGGTGTGGTTGAGGTCTTCGCGCTTCAGCCAGATGCGCGGCCCCCCATCAGCGCGGCGGTAATGCTCCGTGAGCCGCTCGGCTTCGTAGAGCGGGTTGGGACGGCCCACATAGGTGCGCAGCAGCTGGTTGAGCCGCTCGGTGAAGGCTGGATCGGCCCAGGCCTCGGCAGCGGCCGCCTCCAGCTCCGCCAGGGCCGGCATCAGCGTTTCCGGCACGTACTGGCCACCGAACTGGCCGTAGCGGCCGAGGCCGTTGGGGCGGGCGGCGAGGGCCAGCGCTGCCGGATCAGGGCTGAAGGCAGTGGAAGGAACGGTGCTGGTCACCGGCGGCAGCATGGAAGTGGGCACCAGCCTAGGGAGGCAGGGCGCGGAGCCTGCGGGTGCTGAAGACCCTGAGCCCTCCGGCCCCCCAGAATCCCTCCAGCGACTGAACCCGACCAGGCGATGGCCAAAAAAGGAGGCTGGCAGGAGTTCAGCAGTGGCGCCAGCCTGGAGCGCCCGAGCGGCCCGGCCGCTGACCCCACCCCCAAAACCCAGCAGCGGGTGCGGGTGCAGCGCACCAAGGCCGGCAAGGGCGGCAAGCTGGTGACGGCGATCACCGGCCTGGAGGCACCCGAGGCCGAGCTCAAGGCCCTGCTCAAGCAACTCAAGGCCGTCGCCGGCACCGGCGGCACGCTCAAAGACGGCGTGATCGAGCTGCAGGGCGACCAGGTGGCACCGGCCCTGGCAGCCCTGGAGAAGGCCGGCTACCGGCCGAAGCAGGCGGGGGGCTGAGGGTCTGGGCGGAAGACGGATCCCCCGGCGAGCAGGATGGAGAGATCTGCGCCTGATCGCTGCGCATGACCCCGCCCGATCTGCTGCTGCAACTGGGGCTGTTCGCGGCGGCGCTGGTGGCGAATCTGCTTTCGGCCCTGGCCGGGGGTGGCGCCGGCCTGGTGCAGCTGCCGATCCTGATCCTGCTGGGGCTGCCCTTTCCGCTGGCCCTGGCGACCCACAAGCTGGCGAGCGTGGCCCTCGGCATCGGCGCCACCCTGCGCCATGCCCGCGAACGCTCCCTCAAACCCCGCCTGGCGGCGTTCATCCTGGCCACCGGTCTGCCGGGAGTGGTGCTGGGCGCCCGGGTGGTGCTGAGCCTGCCGCCCAGGCTGAGCACCCTGCTGCTTGGCCTGCTGACGATCAGCATCGGCCTGTATTCGCTCGCCAATCCGGAGCTGGGCAACAGCGGCCGCAGCCAGCCGATGACGCCAGGGCGGTTGCTCGTGGGCGGCATCGGCCTGGCCGCGATCGGCGTGCTCAACGGTTCACTCACCTCCGGCACCGGCCTGTTCGTGACCCTCTGGCTGGTGCGCTGGTTCGGGCTCGATTACAGCCGCGCCGTGGCCTACACCCTGATCCTGGTGGGACTGTTCTGGAACGGAGCCGGCGCCATCACCCTCGGCAGCCAGGGGAAGATCGCCTGGAGCTGGCTGCCGATGCTGCTGGCCGGCTCGATCACGGGGGGCTACCTCGGCGCCCACCTGGCGATCGTCAAGGGCAGCCGGCTGGTGAAGCGGGCCTTTGAGGTGCTGTCGCTGCTGATGGGCCTGTCGCTGCTGATCAAGAGCTTCTGAAGCGCTGCCCCGCCGGCCGCGGAGAGAGGGCCTTGCGATGACGCTCCCGCCAGGGAGGACAATGGCCGCCTGCCATCGCGCCCTCCTGCCATGACCGCCAGCACGCCCTACGGCGCCATCACCACCCAGGGCGCCTCAACCAACATCGCCTGGCACCAGACCTCGGTGGACCGGGCCGCCCGGGCCGAACAGCGGGGCCACCGCAGCGCCATCCTCTGGTTCACCGGCCTCAGCGGCGCCGGCAAGAGCACCCTGGCCAACGCCGTCAATGCGGCCCTGTACGAGAAGGGCCTGGCCTGCTACGTGCTCGACGGCGACAACATCCGCCACGGCCTCTGCAAGGACCTCGGCTTCTCCGATGCCGACCGCGAGGAGAACATCCGCCGCATCGGCGAGGTGAGCAAGCTGTTCCTCGATGCCGGCGTGGTGGTGCTCACCGCCTTCGTGTCGCCGTTCCGCGCCGACCGCGACCGGGCCCGCGCCCTGGTGGAAGCCGGCGATTTCGTGGAGATCCACTGCGCCGCCGATCTGGCCGTGTGCGAAGAGCGCGACACCAAGGGCCTCTACGCCAAAGCCCGTGCCGGCGAAATCAAGGAGTTCACCGGCATCTCCAGCCCCTACGAGGCGCCCGAATCCCCCGAGCTGCGGGTCGACACCGGCAGCCAGAGCCTGGAGCAGAGCGTGGCGCAGGTGCTCAGCTACCTGCAGGCCCATGGCGTGATCACCACCGCCTGAATCGACGCAGGCCAGCGCGCCCCCCAAGCCAGGCCTGCGGGGGGCCGCTGCCGCAGCGTCAGGTGAGGTCGCCGGACTCAGGGAAGGAGCGCTGGCGCCAGGCCTCGAGGAAGGTCTTGCCGCAACTGGCCACCGGCACCGCCAGCAGCAGACCAAGCAGCTGACCGAGACCCATCAGGCTGCCCACCCGTGCCCCGATCGGCAGGCAGACCAGCAGCCAGGCCGGCTGCAGGCCAACGATGCTGCCCATCAGCCGCGGCTGGATCACCTGATCCACCACCTGGCCGACGCTGATCGCCGCCGCCAGCACCTCCAGACCGGTGCGGGGATTGTCGAGGGCGAGCAGGGCGCTGACCAGCAGGATCGTCAGGGCAGCCGCATAGGGCACCAGGGTGGTGAAACCGATCGCCACCGCGAACAGCACGCCGTAGGGAATGCCGAGCAGGGTGAACACCAGGATCTGGGCGGTGCTCAGGATCACCGCCAGCAGCACCTGGCCCCCGAAGTAGCCGCGGAAGGTGCGGTTGAGGGTGTCGAGCACCAGGCTGGCTGCCGATGGCGGCAACCAGAGCGCCAGGCCGCGGGCCGTGGATTCGCCACCCACCAGCAGAAACACCGCCAGCACCAGCACGATCACGGTGTTGAGGGTGAGGCTGAAGGTGGTGCCCAGCACCACGAACAGCTGCTGGCTGAACTGGCTGGCCAGCTGGCTGGAGCGCCCGAGCAGATCGGCGGTCAGATCGCCGAAATCCGTGGGCCAGCCCCGGGCTGCCGCCCACTGCTGCAGCGCCCCGAGCAGCACCTGGCCCTCGGCCAGCCAGCCCGGCAGGGCCGCCACCAGCTCCACCAGCTGGTTCACCAGGCGCGGCAGCACCAACAGAATCGCGCCCACCAGCAGGCTGCCGCTCACCCCCAGCACCAGCAGCAGGCTCAAGGGCCGGGGCAGACCGCGGCGGGTGAGCCACTGGCAGGGAATCGACAGCAGAAACGCCAAGAGGGCCGCCGTCAGGAACAGGGCCGGGAAGGGAGCCAGCGGCAGCAGCAGCTGGCGCAGCACCCAGAGATTGAGCACCAGCAGCGGCAGCGCCAGGCTCAGGCGCAGCCAGATCGGTAGAACCAACCGCTCCAACATCGCCGCGTGCTGCCGGCCTGGCGCCGGTCTGGGATTCGCACTCAGCTTGGCGCCGCCAAGCCGCCGCTGCTCACATCTGCTCGAGGTAGGCGGCGCTGCCGAGCTCAAGCAGGCGGCCGTCCTTGGCCACCACCTGATCGTGCAGCTCCCGGCGATAGGCGCTGAGGCGTTCGGCCAGCAGCGGATCCGCGATCGCCAGAATCTGGGCCGCCAACAAACCGGCATTGGCGCCGTTGCCGATCGCCACCGTGGCCACGGGGATGCCGGCAGGCATCTGCACGATCGAATGCAGGGAATCCACGCCGGAGAGGGCCCGGGTCTGCACCGGCACCCCGATCACCGGCAGGGTGGTGAGCGAAGCCACCATGCCCGGCAGATGGGCGGCACCGCCGGCACCGGCGATCACCACCTTGAAGCCGCGCCCCGCCGCCGCCTCGGCGAAGGCCACCATCTCCAGCGGCGTGCGATGGGCGGAGAGCACCCGCACCTCCACCGCCACCCCGAAGCGCTCCAGCATCGCCACCGCCGGCTGCATCGTCGGCAGATCGGAGTCACTGCCCATTACCACGGCCACCACAGGGGCCTGATCAGCAGGGTTCGCAGCGGAAGGAGCAGCCAACGGGCGGGGTCGCAGCAAGACTTGCATTGTCTCGTGTCTGCCATGCGCTGGCTCACCAACGTTCGACTGCCCCAGGCCCACCGATGCCGCCATGGCCAGGACCAGCGCTGGCGCCTGGGCCTGGAGAGGATCCGCCACGACGACGGACCCGGCGCCGTTGAGCGGATCCGGGTGATCGAACCGATCGACAGCGGCAGTGCCGCCGCCGGTGAGGACTGGGGCGGGGACTGGCTCAGTCCGATGGGGGTGGATCTGCAGATCAATGGCGGCCTGGGGCTGCCCTTTCCGGAACTGACAGCCGCTGATCTACCCCGGTTGCAGGAGCTGCAGGCGCTGCTCTGGCGCGATGGGGTTGAGGCGATCTGCCCCACGCTGGTGACCTGCGGCGTGGCGCCGCTGCGGCAGGCCCTGGCGGTGCTGGCCGAAGCCCGGCTCAGCGATCAGCGGGACCCCACCGGCCAGCGCTGCCGGCTGCTGGGCGCGCACCTGGAGGGACCGTTTCTGGCCCCGGCCCGGCGCGGCGCCCATCCGCAGCAGCACCTGGCGGGGCCGAGCTTGGAAGCCCTGAGCGAACGGATCGATGGCTTCAGCTGCGGCCCGGGCTGGAGCGGTGAGGGCACCGCCCTGCGCCATGACATCAGCCTGGTCACCCTGGCGCCCGAACTGGAAGGGGCTGAGGCCGTGATCCGCCGGCTCCGGGCCAGCGGCGTAGTGGTCAGCCTCGGCCACAGCGCCGCCAGCGAGGAGCAGGCCAAGGCCGCCTTCGCTGCGGGGGTGGGCATGCTCACCCATGCCTTCAATGCGATGCCGGGCCTGCACCACCGCGCCCCGGGACCGATCGCCGCCGCCGTGGGCGAGAGCGCAGTGGCCCTGGGCCTGATCGCCGATGGGGTGCATGTGGCCCCCGCGATGGCGGTGCTGCTGCAGCAGCTGGCGCCGGAGCAGGTGGTGCTGGTCAGCGATGCCCTGGCCCCCTATGGCCTCGGCGAAGGGCAGCACCGCTGGGATGAGCGCCTGCTGATCGTGGCCGATGGCAGCTGCCGTCTTGACGACAACACCCTCGCCGGCACCACCCTGCCGCTGCTGGAAGGGGTGAAACGCCTCGGCCACTGGAGCGGCGAGCCGGGGCGGGCGATCGCCGCCGCCACCGTGCTGCCCCGGCGCTGGCTCGGAGATCGGCGCGAGCTGCGGGCGCTGCTGCAAGGTCGCCGTCTCGATCACTGCCTGCGCTGGCAGGCCGGTGAGGAAGGCCCGATCTGGCGCGCACTGGCCTGAGTGTTGGGCGATGGCGCCATGGTGCGGATTGGCTAAGAAGCGGGTACCCCCTGATTGATCGCTCGCCATGACCCGATGGCAGACCCTCGCCCTGCTGGGCGGCCTTGGCCTGGCGCTGCTGAGCCCGCTCTCCGGCGCCAGCGCCGCTGGCATCGAAGCCTGCGCCGGCAAGGTCAAAGCCCGCGGCTACATGATCACCAGCATGGAGATCGATGACGGCCGCATCTATCACTTCGAAGCGATCAAGAACAACCACGACTGGGACATCAAGACCGACTTCAACTGCAAGGTGCTGATCGAGCAGATCGACCACTGAGCCTGGCGCGCTGACACCTCGACCAGGCCGACCGCCAAGGCCGGCACCGATCGAGCCGGAAGCGCTGCCACCGGGATCCGGCCGCGATCCGCGCAACGGGCTGTGCCCGGAAGGCCAAACGGGCTTAAGGTTGCGGCCTTATTGGGTCCCGCCCCACCCGTTCGGAACACGGCGGCCACCGTCAGGTGCCATCAGGGGCCTGGCTGGCAGCCTCGCCATCCGCCGCAGGCCATCAGTGCAGGCCATCAGCGCAGGCCGCTCCGACCTCGAGATCAGCGGATCCAGTCTCCTCACTGCCCCATCCCCGATTCCCATGCCGAGCCCTCGCTTCCAGCGCGCCGCTCTTCTGCTCGCCATGGCCGCCCTGGCTCCGGCCCTGATGCCGTGGTCGGCACGGGCCCTGACCGACAACGAGGTCGAAGCCAAGCTCGATTCGGTGCTGATGCTGATGTCGGTCGACCAGAAGGGGCAGCCCAGGGCCGTGACCGCCACCATCAACGGTCAGTCGGTGCAGGCCTACCTGGCGGCGATGTCGATTGCCGCCGCCGAGGAGATCCAGGCCGGCAAGCGCTTTGCCGTGGCCAAGGAGGAGCTGCCCAGCCTGCGCTTCGCGCCGGTGAGCCTGTCGCGGTTCAACCAGCTGCTGGCGCCGCTGCTGCAGAAACAACCCAAGGAGGTGGGAGCCATCGCTCCCGATCCTGGCCAGATCGACCGCACCGCCCTGCTGCTCAAGGACCAGAACATCCCAGAGGACAAGGCCAGGCTGATCGCAGGCCAGCAACCGATGGTCTTCTGCCCGGTGCCGGGCCTGCTGGTGACCAACAACAAGGGCAGCGGCGACAACAAACCCTTTATTCCCTGTGCCACGGACCTGACCGTCGTCGACGCCATCGTTCAGCGCGGCATCAAGGAATCCCCGAAGCTGGCGGAGGCCAAGCCCAAGGTGGTGGCGATCCCGCTCAACAACTTCATCACCTATCTGCGCCAGGAACCCGCCGCACGGGTGGGCCAGCTGCGGATCCTGCCCGACAGTCGCCTGGCCAAGCTGGTGGTGGAGCTGAACACCAAGGCGAAAGCCGCCACGCCCACCACCCGACCCAACCGGCGCAGCGCGCCGGCCGCGCAGCCCGGCCCGAAGACGGCACCGGCGAAGCCCTGAGGTGGGCTTCTAACCTGCAGGCCCGGCCCAGCCGCTGTGC
>JBEDHF010000006.1:0-4791 GCA_041174245.1 Cyanobacteriota bacterium | reverse complement strand
GGGCCGCTGCAGCCAGCAACACCGCCTTGTAGCCGGCGATGTTGGCCTGGGAGGAGAGGGCATCCATCGCCTGGGCACGACTGATGCGCGGCAGCAGCTCCAGCGCCAGCAGCGACACCTGGCGGGCCGCCAGGGTCTGCAGGGTGGTCGCCTGGCGGTGGGGATCGAGCAGCCCCAGCAGCAGTGCCCCCGGCCGCAGGGCCGTCAGCGCCTCCTCGGCCGGAAGCTGCACCACCAGCACCGCATCGGCGCTGTGCCAGATCGAGGAATCGAGGCTCACCAGCCGGGCGCCTGCCTCCTCATAGGCGGCATCGCTGTGGCCAGCCGCCAGGCCGGCCCCGGCTTCAAGCAGGCACTCGCAACCGAGTGCGGTCAGGCGTTTCACCGTCTCCGGTGTGGCGGCCACCCGCCGCTCGTCGGGGTGGCGTTCCGCCGGAATCAACAGTCGGGTCACAATGTCGGGCCGCCCATGGTGCGGTCTCCCTGAGTGGAAACTGCCCCAGTGATTGACCCGCTCGCCCAGAAAGGCAACATTGCCGGCGCTCATGTGAGCACACGGGAACAAAGAAACCGTCACTCGCAACAAAGCGCAGACGATCACTTGCCAGTGGCGATGGGTGCTGGCTAGGGCAGGACTGTTTCGCCCTTGTCCCCATGGCCCTGACGGCCGTCGAATGTCCGGATGGCATCTGCCACAGCCACCACGGAGGGCATGCCATCGCCCGCGATGCTCTGCACCAGAACCTGATCCAGCACGGTCCGGACTGGTGCGAGCGGGTTGCCGAACGGATCTACGAGATCTCCGTCGACACCTTCTGCCAGATGGTGATGCCCCACCTCCAGGAACAGGGCTGGCAACGCCGCCACCTCGACTGGGAGTTCAAGCTCCATGACGGTGAGGCCGAGGCCGAGCGCACCCTGGTGGATGGCGCCATCAACGCGATGGAAAGCTTTCTACGCAGCTCTGAGGTGCAGCGCCTGTTCATCAAGGAGCTGGTGCAGGGCACCCTGGCCGAAGCCGAACAGAGCGACAGCCGCCGCGCCGCTGTGCGTCACCTGATCGAGCAGGAGCTGCTGCTGGATCTGGAACGCCGTCGCGAGGAGCTGATCCAACGGCTGAGCGAGCGCACCGAAGCCGATGGCGGCATCGACCATCACCGCGCCCGCCACGTCGCCGAAGAGGCCCTCGACGAGGTGCATCACCTGCTGGTGAACCACGCCGAAGCCCTGGGCTGAGGCCCCTGTCGCGGCGACCGGGTCCAGGCTCAGGTCGCCGCCAACCCCTGCGCCAGCGAGATCACCGGCAGGGCCGGATCGCTGGTCACTTCGAGGATGCGCCCCTCACTGGCGGGTTCGGCCAGGGCCTCAAGGCAGAGCCGGGCCACGAGCCGCCTAGGAATGCTGCGGCTCTGCTGCCCACCGGCACCACTGAGGCGCAACCCCTCCTGCTCAGCGCCTTGCTCGCGTTCGCTGAGGCCACCGGGGCGCACGATCGTCCAGCGCAGGCCGCTCCGCGCCAGCCAGCGCTCGCCCAGCCCCTTCCAGACCAGGATCAGGCCAAAGAGATTGAGCGGATGGCGCCAGCGGCCAGCACAGAGCGAGCTGACCAGCACCACCCGCTCCAGCCCCACCGCCCGGGCCGCCAACAGCTGGGTACGCACACCGAGGGCATCGACCTTCATCGGGCCGGTGAGGTCGATCGATGGCCTGGCGCCCGTGGCGATCACCAGGGCCTGGCAGCCTTCCAGGGCCCGGTGCAGCTGTTCGGTCTGGGAGAGATCGAGGCGGATGATCTCGGCGCCCTCCAGGCCCTCGGGCAGCACGGACCCCGGCCGGACCAGGGCGCGCACCTGCCAGCCCTGCTGCAACGCTTCCTGAACCACCCGCCAGCCGGTCTTCCCTGATGCCCCTGAGACCGCAAGCGTTGCCATGGCTCTGTCCTGCCGCCGCGCGGCCTGCTGACGCGAGCCCGTTCTAAAAGATCACGCGGATCCGTCGGCCCCTCAGAACAGCGGCAGCAATTCCTGCTCGATCGCCAGGCCACCGCGGTGATCGCCGCGGTGATGCAGCAGCCGGCCCCGCAGGATCAACGGATCGATATCGCACTCCACGGCCAGGGCGCGCTCCAGCAGCGCCCGCTGATCGCCGACGGGTAAGGCAAAGAACAAGGAGTCAAAGGGACGTTCCATGGCAACGACGGCTGGGGACAGAACGCTGAAGGCCCAAAAGGGTCCTGATGGCCGGACCATAGAGACGCCAGCCCGCCACCCCATAGGCGCAACCACTCATCTTCCGCATCTTCCCCGCACAATGGCGGCCATGGGCATCCCCTCCTTCGACCTCGGCGCCGGCCGTCCCGCACCTGAGCAGGCCGCCGGCCCTCGGATGCAGCCGCGCCAATGGCAGAGCCAGCTGATCCAGCTGCTGCGGGCGCGGCTGCTCAACCCAGGTGCCCGGGGCCGGGATGTGCTGATTCATGCCGGCCCGGGTGCCGGCAAAACCCTCGGAGCCCTGCTCGGCTTCAGTCGCCTTAAAGCCGAAGGTCACCTGGACCATTTCCTGGTCTTCTGCCACCGCAGCTCCATCGCCGGCCAATGGCGCAAGGCCGCCGAGCGGCTGGGCCTGGTGCTCGCGGAATGGGACCCCCAGAACCCTGGTCGCCAGAGCGATGGCAACCGCTGGGATGGGCTGCTGCTCACCTATCAGAGTGCTGGCCGCCAGGGCGAGACCCTGGCGGAGCAGCTGGCCGCCCTACCCCTGGGGCGCTGGCTGGCGATGGCCGATGAAGTGCACCACCTCGGCCTCGATCCTGAGGAGCCCGACTCCACCGCCTGGGGGATGGCCTTCAGCCGCCTGACAGCAGCAGCCGATCTGCGCCTCGGCCTCACCGGCACCCCCTTCCGGGCCGACAACCTGGCCTTCTGTGCCGCCCGGCGGGTGCAGGTTCAGGAGGATGGGGTCTGGATGGAGCAGATCGCCCCCGACCTCAGCGTGGAGCCCCGTCAGCTGATCGTGGCCGGCGACGTGCGGCCGCTCGAATTCCGCTTCCAGGATGGCTGGGTCGAGCATGGACGCGAGGAGGGCGACCCCGACGCCGAGCAGTCACCGCTGTCGGCCGAAGGCCGCGAGAGCTGGCGGGCCCGCAATCTGCGCCGGGCGATCCAGCCGGGAGATGGCAGCAGCATCGCCCTGCGGCTGCTGCTCAAGGCCCGCCAGCGCCTGGCCAGGGTGCGCCGGGATCATCCAGAGGCCGCCGGCCTGGTGATCGCCCGCGACATCGGCCACGCCCGGCGCATCGCCGGACTGCTCGAGGAGGAGGGTGACCGGGTGTCACTGGTGCACTCGCAGGATCCCGAGGCCGCAGCCAATCTGGCCGACTTTCAGGCCGGGAACGGCGACTGGCTGGTGAGCATCGACATGTGCGCCGAAGGCTTCGATGCGCCGCGGATCCGGGTGGTGGCCTACCTGACGACGGTGGTCACCCGCAGCCGCTTCGTGCAGGCCATCACCCGCGCTGTCCGCCTCGATGGCAGCCGCTCCGAGCAGGAGCCGATCCCACGCCAGCCGTCCTACGTGTTTGCGCCGGCCGATCCACTGTTGATGGCCTATGCCCGCACCTGGTCCCTGAGCGAGCCCTACCTGATCCGGCCGCGGGAGGTAGCGGAGGAGAGCGAGAGCAGCGGCGCCGGCCGCGCCGCCAGCCTGCCGATGGCGGCCATCGATGAGCAGGCCGGACGCCTGATCAGGATGCGCGGCCCCCAGCTGCCGGACTTCCTGCGGAGCCAGGCCTGATCGGTCCCAGCAGCGCATCGGCAGGCGCCAGCCACAAAGATCAACCGATCAGAACAACAAATGGTTCCAAAGTATGCAGCAATGTGCCATCCGATACCCACAACGGGCACCTGAACGATCAAGGTGGTGCCAACGGAGGAGAAGCCCATGGACGCCCTGGTGAAACGCCGACTGAGCGTGGCCACCTGTTGGGCCGTGGCCCGGATCTCCACCCTCGACGATCTGCAGCATTACGAAGAGAGCTACGGACTGACCGAGGAGTTCCGTGAGTGGATCCTTTGTTTTGACGAGCACCCGGAACGACTGGAGGATTCGGTGCTGATGGTGCCGGAAGCCTCCAGCCTTCAACGCCTGCTGGAGCGCGCCAGCCGCAGCCCAAGCGGCCCCAATGGGGACCACAACAACGACGACCTGCTGGAAATCTGAGGGCGATCCAATCGAAAGAAAATCTTAAGACTGGCGCCTTTTCTTTTTCTTTCGATTGATCTTTTTGTTCGTCGATTGCCACCCTGGCGGTGTGGCCTCGGCCATCGGCGCCCATGGATCCGAGCCGGGCGTGCAGGCAGACCCAGCGAGCCGTCGCGGGTCGCGGCCAACTTGAGCAGCCGGTCACGACCAGCCGGTGCAACCGAATCAAGGCCAGCGACGAATCGCCAGCATGGAGCGGCACTTCGCAGCGCCCCCGGGGGCTCCAGCCAGGGGGCGAGCGAACGTCACGCCATCTCTGCCATGGCCCGGCTATGGACGCCCCCCGGATCGGCTCACCCTGGCTCCATCCCAGGCGAGCGGGCCTGCCCACGGGAGCCCCCCGACAAGCGCAGCCGGACCCTAGGATCAACTCATAGTCAGTCCGCTTAAGTCCATGGAGGCCGCCCGCCCCGCCGAAAGCAACGGCAGCGCCGCATCGAGCAGCGATGGCATCGAAAACCTGGTGATCGTGGGCTCGGGACCCGCCGGTTACACCGCCGCCATCTACGCCGCCAGGGCCAACCTCAATCC
>JBEDHF010000005.1:0-14275 GCA_041174245.1 Cyanobacteriota bacterium | reverse complement strand
GCATGGTCGTAGGGAATCCAGAGGGGTCCCAGCGCACCTGGGTGGTCGCTGAAGTGCTCGGCGATCAAGGCCCGCACCGCCGGCTCATGCTGGCTCGGCGGCACCTGGGGCAGGGCCGGCTCCTCATAGCCCTTGGGCAGCTTGCGGCGGTTGTCGGCATCGAAGCTCCACTGGCCGCCCGTGGGGGTGCCATCGGGCTCCAGCAGCAGGCCGAGCCGCTTGCGCTGGCGTTGATAGAAGCTGGCCATTCGCGGCCGCTTCTGGCCGGCAAACCAGTGGCGACTCTCGGCTGCCGATTCCAGAAAGGCCGGTGATGGCAACAGCGTCAGCGGCACGCCGTGTTGCTCGCAGAACTGCCGCAGCGCCTGTTCAAAGCCCGGATCGGCGATCTCGGCCACCTCCAGGCGGCGCTCGGCCGGGTCCAGGGCCTCCAGCTCGAGCCTCAGCCGCTCCCAGAACCCCACCGAGACCGAAGCCGGAAGGGCGTGGTAGCGCAGATCAAGGCCCTGCTCCTTCAGGGCATCGGCAAAGCTGCGCATCGCCACGAAGGTGTGCAGCAGCCGCAGGCGGTGGTAGCGATAGCTGGTGGCGATGCCCCGGTCTTCGATCATCAGCACCCGGCTGCCGGCGGGGCGATGCAGGGGCGAAGCGGCATCAGCCGTAAGCCACTGCTTGTGCAATTGATCGCCCAGGATCAAGGTCAGGGCCATGGCAGCGCAGCAGGGGGAACGGGGCGCCCGGTTACAGGCTCAACATCCGGATCCACAGCCACCACAGCAACGCCACCGGCACCAGGGCCAGGGCCAACACCAGCAGGCTGTCGATCGCTTCAGGGGTCATGGCGATCCTGGGGCATCGGGATCCAGCGGCAGGCCCCGCAGCGCCAGGGCGCAGCGGCGGGCCAGCAGCAGTGCCGGATAGAGGCGTCGGGCCCGTTGCCGGCCCGCCAGCAGCGGCGAGAGCAGCTGCAACAGGGGGGCACTCGGCTGCATCCGCGCGCACAGCCAGGCGATCGCCTCGGCTCCATGCAGCAGGCGGTCGCCATCGATCACGATCGCGCCGTCCCGTAGGGGCAGGCCGCTGCGCGTGAGGCGGCGGCGAAGGGCATGGTCGCGTCGACCATCGCGGATCTGCAGCTCGGGGATGCCGCTGCGCAGTTCTGCCAGTTCGGCGAAATGACGGCAGAACGGACAACCGCCATCGAAGACCAGCAGCGGAGCGCTTGCTGACAGCGGCGGCGCAGAGACAGGAGAATCGACGCTGCTGGGTCCCATCCCCGATGCTGAAGCGATCACCAGCCTGGCGCAGGCCGATCTCAGCCGTGATCCGGCAGATGGCTGGGGTCCTGCTTGCTCTGTTGCTGCAGGTGCTGCAGCTGGTGGGCGGAGGGCCGCTGGCGGCGGCCTGGGCGGCCCCGGATCTGGCCCCAATCAATTACCGCTGTGATGGCGATCCCCTGCAGGCCCGGTTGGTGGCCGGCGCGATGGATGATCCAACAATCCCCGATCCGAGCAATGCGCCGGTGCCCGTGGGGGCCAGTGTGCTGCTGCAGTGGCGGGATCAGCAGCTGCAGTTGCCCCGCACCAACAACGCCGGGGCTGCCAGCTTCAGCGATGGCCGCTGGTGGTGGAGCCTTGAGGATCCAGACCACCCCCGTTTTCGCCTGCGCCGCCGCCCAGGGCTGATCGACGACTACGCCTGTGAGGCCATGCCCTGAACGGCAACGGGGCTCATTCCAGGTCGATCGATTCCAGCAGCAGCCGGCAGCGCATCAGCCGGTCGGCATCCACGGCCCAGGCCGCGATCTGGGCATGACGGGCCTCGTCGTCGTCCTGCATCTCCTGCACCACGCCATCGTGGTAAGCCTCCAGCTGGCGCACCAGGATCATCGCCAGCTGTTGATCCTCGGCCGGATCGGTGCCGAGCTGATCGATCAACTCCAGGATCTGCTTCACCTTGGCGCTGAGCTGATGCTCGGCTTTCTCCGGCCATTCGCCTTTCTGGCTCTGCATCGTGATCAGGGCCTGGGGGCTGTTGGGGATGCCGGCGCCAATCGGTCCGGTGCGCTCGAGATGCACCATCTCGGGATGCACGCCTTCATCGGGGTCGGCCGGTTCCCCCGCCTGGAAGCGGTAGCGGCCACTGGCCCGGTCGTCGGGTTGCTCCGGCTCGAGGCCGGACGGCGGGGATGGATCGCTCATCAGAGCTCCTGGTCGTTCCTCCACCCTCGCTGATCCGGCGCCTCCAGGAAAGGGGGGATTGCCGCTGGCCGGCAATGGAGCCTGCGAAAAAGCTCACCGCCCTGATTCTTTCAGCACCATGGGGTCGGCTCTGATGGGAAGGCGCTTGAGCTCCTCGCTGCTTTCGGTCCTGCTCCTGCTGATGGTGGGGGTTCTGGTGGCCAAGATCACCGCCGGCCGGCTGCATCGCTGGGCGGTGCCAGCGATTGTGCTCGAGCTGCTGGTCGGCTTTGTGATCGGCAACAGCCTGCTGCCCTTCGAGCGCATTCAGCCCTTGTCGGGTCTGATGGAACTGGGGGTGCTCAGCCTCTTCTTCATGGTTGGTCTGGAGGTTCGCGAGGGTCTGCGCAACGCTCGCGGTGCCGCCGTGTTGCGCACGGTGCTGCTCTCAGCCCTCACCCCCCTGCTGGCCTACGCCCCCCTCCAGGCCCTGTTTCCGATGCCTGCGGGCAGCACCCTGCTGTGCGTGGCGGTGCTCAGCGCCACCGGCACCGGCGTCACCCTGCGCACCCTGGCCCAGGCACGGGTGCTTGCCTCGCCATCGGCCCAGCTGTTGGTTGGCGTCTCGGTTCTCGATGATCTTCCGGCCATCGCCATGCTGTCGCTGGCGATGCTGCTGGGCTTCAACACCGGCACGGCACCGGCGCTCGGCCTTGGGGGCAGTCTTCTACCGCTGGCGATCGGCCTGCCCTTCGGGCTGGCGCTGGCTGCGCTCACGGTGCCTGCTGTGCGCTGGTGGCATCGGCGCCATGGAGCCTGGGAACCCAGCGCCCTCGGTGTGCTGCTGGTGCTGATCAGCTGCAGCTGGCTGGGTGAATGCACCGGTCTCACCAGTCTGCTTGGGGCACTCTGGGCTGGCGTGCTCGTCAGCCGCCTGGCCGATCCGCTCGACGCTCCGGCGGCACCGTTGGGCCCTTCGCCACCGGATCTGCTGCGCCGCCATCTCAGCCTGGTGTGGGAGGTGTTTCTGCCCCTTTATTTCATCGGCGTCGGCCAGCGCATCGATGCGGCGGTGCTGCGCGAGGCCCAGGCCTGGTGGTTGGCCTTGTTTCTGATCGGGCTTGGTGTGCTCTGCAAACTGCTCTGCGCCCTTGGCATCAGCCGCCGCGATCGGGCCGCGGGCGTTGATCGCTGGGTGGTGGTTTTCGGTCTGATTCCACGGGGCCTGCCTGGTCTGGTGTTTGCCTCCACGGCGCTGGAAGCAGGACTGATCTCGCGTTCGATCTATGCCTCCCTGGTGCTGATGGTCAGCGTCACCACTGTGATCGGTCTGCTGCTTCTCGGGCGCCGGTTGCATCAGCTCGAGAGCCGCCGCCATGTAGCTTCCGCCCGCACCGACGCCGCGCTCAGCTCAGCGCTACCCCCGGCCTGAAGCCGGCCCCAGATGTCGCCCCGGCTGGTCCAGGCAGCGGCGCCGCTGCAACACCGTGCCGCCTGGACCGACGATTCTCGGGGATCTGGCTAAGAGAAGGGGGTTGCTGCTGCGTTTGTGATGACCAGGCTTCGCTTCTGTTCGTGGCACCAGCCGCTGGCGGCTGCCCTGGCGGCCACCAGCCTTGGCTGCGCCCTGCTCTGCCTGGCGGCTGCGCCTGTGGAGGCCCAGGGGCGTGGTCGCGCCGGCGCTGGCGTGGGCGCCCCGGGTGCTGGGGTGCGACCAGGCGTGGGCGTGGGCGCCCCGGGTGCTGGGGTGCGGCCCGGCGTGGGCGTGGGCGCCCCGGGTGCTGGGGTGCGACCAGGCGTGGGCGTGGGTGCTCCGGGTGCTGGTGTGCGGCCCGGCGTTGGCGTGGGCGCCCCGGGTGCTGGCGTGCGACCGGGCGGGCCTGGCAGCTGGAACCGGGCCTGGGTGAATGGCGGCTACTGGGCCCATCGCCCCTGGCCTGCCGGTTGGTATCGCCCCTATCCGGCCGGCTGGGGCTGGTGGGGCAGCCGTTCCCTGGCCTGGGGGATGACCAGCCTGGCGACGGCGGCCACAATCACCAGCCTGGTCAATGCGTCAGCCGCGCAGCAGACCACCGTGATCGTGGTGCCTGAGACGAGTCTTCAGCTCGACTACAGCTCCGTCAAGGCGGTGCTGCCCGAGAGCGCCAGCTTCCTTTATGCAGCGCCAGGGGGCAGCTATCAGAGTGCCGTCGTCGCCTGCAAGCAGGGGCTGATCAATGGCCAGCCGCCCGGTTCGGCGGCGATGGCCCAGTTGCTGAATGCGGCCTGCCAGATCGCCTACGGATCCGCCTGATCCCCGGGCACCGGCCTTGGCATCGGCATTGGCGCCGCAGATTCGTGGGACACCCGATCCACTGAGGCGAGGTCCTTAGGACTGGAGCAGTCGCCCGATGCCAATGGCCCCCCATGGTTCTGTTGAACCCGACCTGCAGCGCTCCGTCGCCCTACAGGCCGGGATGCAGCTGATTGCGATGGCCGCCAAGGCCCTGCTGGTGCTTGGTGGTGCGGTGCTGCTCGGTGAGGTGGTGACCGGCCCCGGCCGGCGCCTGATCCGCCATGGCCAGCGGCCGGAGGATGCCGGCGAGACCGGACGTGAGTCCTGCTGATCGCCCGGGATCAGGGGCCGCCCTCCACCGTCGCCTCCAGGGACGGCCCGAACGACAGCCCGCCGGCGGCAGGCCTGAAACGGCCGGTTGTCGCCGGATCACGGTCAAGCCAGGCCGTGACCTCCTCCCCCGTCTTCAGCACGGGCACCGGGCTGGGCCCGACCCAGCCCTGGCGCCGCCAGATCGGCAGCCCGTAGCGCAGCGTGATCGTCTGGCCCACCTTCAAAGGCCGGGCCAGACGCTGGCGCTGAATCGCCAGCACCTGCGCCTGAACCGTGAGTTGATCGCGGCGGCGCAGGGTGCTCAGCACCCGCAATCGCAGCACAACCTCGGCCTGCCGCTGTTCATCGGCGTACACGTAGGGCGGCAGCTCGGCGCGGGCGGCTGGAGTGAGGACAGGCGCGCAGGTGATGCAGGCCGCGATGCAGGGACTGGCCAGAGCCAGGAGGCTGGCCCGTAAGCGGATCGAGGCGGCCATCACCGACAGTGCAGGGGACTGGCTTCCAGTCTTGACAGGGCGGGCGCCGGCGTCTGTGCTGGATCGCGGTTTTGAGAATTCTCACAATCGGATCGATTCGATCCAGCCTGGACACCGCCAGTGCGGCAACGCCGGTAGGGTGCGAGTCCAGATTTCCCGGCAGTCCCGAGAAGAGCCTGGCCATGGGCACTCCGATCGATCGTGACACCTTTCTGGCCCGGGCGATCGCCCGTTTCGGTGATCACTACGACTACAGCGAGATCGTTTACAAGAGCTACAAGACACCGATCAGAATTCGCTGCACCGTGCATCCCGTCAAGCCGGTGTCGATCACACCGGAGCGGCATCTGCAGACCACCGGCGGTTGCAAATTCTGTTTGAAAACAAGCCGCAGCCAGATCGTGCCCCTCGGCGATTCCTTCGGCCGGCTGATGCGCGAGCGCAGTACACCCGAGGCTGCCCCGGTGCAGACCTCCCTGCAGACCACCCTCGAGACCTCCCAGCCGACCGTGATTGAAGCGTCGGCGAGCAGCGCCGATCCGCCGGTCCGGCGTACGGCCTCCTCGGGCGACGTGTCGTCGAGAACATCCAGGTTGTGATGCAGGCCGCAGCCAAGGCCTGGGGGGCATGGTGCGATGGTTCCGCCCCCTCACAGCGGCGCCGAGGATTCAATGGCAAGGTTCCGGCTCGGCGGATGGCCCGGCGAGATCCTTTCAGCCCTGTTGCTGCAGGGCTCCCTGCTGCTGGCGGTGGCCCTGGTGCTGCCCTGGCTCCAGGCCGGCCATGGGCAGCAGGAGGCCGATCTGAGCCGTTTCCACCGCTCCCAGCACCCTTAACCGACCCATAACGACCGGGGGACCAGCCGGCTGCTAGCAAGGGTTTGAACCCCAAAGGCTCATCCATGACCTTCGCCAAGAAGGCCCTTCTGCTCGGCACCCTGATCAGCGTCGGTGCCGGTGCCACTGCTTCTGCAGCTCCGGCCATCAACGGTGCCGGTGCCACCTTCCCCGCTCCGATCTATCAGCGCTGGTTCGCTGATCTGGCCCGTTCGGGCGAGAGCAAGGTCAACTACCAATCGGTGGGCTCCGGCGCCGGGATCCGTCAGTTCGTTGCCGGCACCGTTGATTTCGCCGCCAGCGACGAGCCGATCAAAGCCTCAGAAGCGGCCAAGGTGAAGCGCGGTGTGGTGCAGTTCCCGGCCGTGGGCGGCACGATCGCCATCGCCTACAACAAGCCTGGCTGTGATCTGAAGCTCACCCAGGCCCAGCTGGCTGGGATCTTCCTGGGCAAGATCACCGACTGGAGCGCCCTCAAGTGCGGCAAGGGCAAGATCACCGTTGCCCACCGCTCGGATGGTTCCGGCACCACCTTTGCCTTCACCAGCTCACTTTCGGCCTTCTCGCCTCAGTGGAAAGCCAAGGTGGGCAGTGGCAAGAGCGTGCAATGGCCCGTCGGCGTGGGTGGCAAGGGCAATGAGGGTGTCTCGGCTGTTCTGAGCAACACCCCCGGGTCGATCGGCTACATCAACCAGGCCTTCGTCACCGGATCTCTGCGTGCTGCGGCGCTGCAGAACAAGGCGGGCAAGTTCGTCAAGCCTGGCTTCCGCAGCGGCAGTGCCGCCCTCAACCAGATCAGCCTCGACAGCAACCTCGCCGGTGAGGATTTCAACCCGGCCGGGGCTGAGAGCTACCCGATCACCACGCTCACCTGGGTGCTGGCCTACCGCAACGGCAACGGAGCCAAGGCTTCGGAGCTGCGCGAGGTGTTCCACTACATGCTGAGCAACAAGGCTCAGGGTCTGGCCGACAACCTCGGCTATGTGCCCCTGCGAGGTGACATCCTCAAGAAGGCCAAGGCTGCTGTGGCCAACGTCGGCCGTTGAGCCTCAACAATTTCTGAGGCCTCAGCAGATGCGCGGCAGCAGCTCCCCACTGGGGGGGTGCTGCCGCCTTGTTGTGTTCAGGGCTGTACGCACGATCACTGTCCCGGCTCCGGGGCCGCCACCCGGCTGCTCGCCAGCGGCCACCACCCCGATCATCCGGCCGCCTCTGGCCTCCAGAACGGCCAGGGCCTCAGCCGCCTGCGCTGCCGGCACGATCGCCACGAACCGACCCTCACAGGCCAGATGCCAGGGGTCCAGCCCCAGGATCCGGCAGCTGTTCGCCACCGCCTCGCTGATTGGCACGGCGGCTTCCTTGATTTCGAAGCGCCAGCTGCCGGCATCGGCCAGCTCCTGCAGCACCATCGCCAGCCCGCCGCGGGTGAGATCGCGCAGGCAATGGAGGCGGATGCCCTGATCCAGCAGCGCCTGCACCGCCGGCCAGAGCGGTTGCAGATCGCTGCATAGCGGCGGTTGCAGCTCCAGGCCATGGCGGCTGGCCAGAATCGCCAGCCCATGGCGCCCGAGGTCACCACTGAGCAGGATCACGTCGCCGGCTTCGATGCAGCGGGGATGGATCGGCTCTGGCGTGGCGATCACCCCCAGCCCGCTGGTGCTCAGGAAGAGTCCATCGCCTTTGCCCCGCTCCACCACCTTCGTGTCGCCGGTTTCAACACTGACGCCACAACGCTCGCAGGCCTGCGCGATCGAGGCCACGATCTGGCGCAGCAGCGCCAGCGACAAGCCTTCTTCAAGGATCACCGCCAGGCTCAGATGCTGCGGTCTGGCCCCGGCCATGGCCAGGTCATTGGCGGTGCCGATCACCGCCAGGCTGCCGATATCGCCGCCAGGAAACTGCAGCGGTTGCACCACCGAGCTGTCGACGCTGAAGGCCAGCGCACCCTCGCTGGCGCTCAGCACGGTGGCGTCATGGAGGATCTGGCTGGGTTCGGCATAGAGATGCCGGAATTCCGCATCGATCAGGGCCCGCATCAAGGTGCCGCCGCCGCCGTGGCCGAGCCGGATTCGTTCCTCGCCGCTGGGGTCGTTCATCCCCCGCCGCGGTACTGCATCCAGGCGGCGCAGGCCCCCTCCTCCGACACCATCGGCGCGCCAAGCGGATGCTCCGGCCGGCAGCTGCTGCCGAAGGCGGGGCAGTCGCTCGGCAGGCAGTGTCCCTGCAGCACCGCCGCCGCTCGGCAGATCTCAGGCTCCTCCTTGGCCGGGGCCCGAGTCAGGGCCTGGCCCTGACGCTTCAGGGGCGCCAGCGCTGCCGCGGTGTCGCCGCGATCAAGACCCCAGCGGACATCCGCTTCCACATAGGCCCCTTTCAGGGCCAGCCCGCCCGCTTCGATCAGACCCAGGCCCCGCCAGGCCAGATCGATCGGTTCCAACACCTCCGCCAGCAGGGCCCGGGCCCGGGGATTGCCCTGCTCCTGCACCACCTCGCGGTAGGCATTGCGCAGGCCGTGATCGCCGCGCTCCAGCATCCGGCCGCTGAGCTGCAGGGCCCTCTCCGGATGCGAGTGCGAGAGCCCGGCCCCCACCACGGGCCGCTCGCAGGTATGCGCCAGCGCCTCCATCTCGGCCAGTCCGATCACACTGCAGACATGCCCCGGCGCCAACAGGGCATCGAGGCGGGATTCAGGGCTGCTGAGCAGGCGGGCCATCGCCGGCACCACCCGCACGTGGGCCACCAGCAGATGCAGGTTGCGCAGCTGCAGCGCCCGGCGTTGGATCGCCACCAGGGCTGTGGCCGGTGCTGTGGTTTCAAAGCCCACCGCCAGCAGCACCACTTGCCGCTGGGGTTCCTGCAGGGCGATCTGCAGGGCCTGCTGCGGTTGGGTGATCAGGCGTACATCGGCGCCGGCGGCCCGCAGGCTGAGCAGATCGATCGATCGCTGCTGCGGATCAGCAGGGACCGGCAGCGGCACCCGCAGCATGTCGCCGTAGCTGCAGAGGATCACCTCCGGGCACTGGGCCAACGCCATCGCGGCCTCCAGGACCGGCAGCGGCGTCACGCACACCGGACAGCCGGGACCATGGATCAGGGCCATCCCAGCCGGCAGGCGTTGATCCAGCCCCCAGCGCAGGATCGTGTGGGTCTGGCCGCCGCAGACCTCCATCACCGTGGCCGTGCCCTGAGGGCGTTCGCGCCTGATCTCCGCTGCGCTCATGGCGTTGTCAGCAGGCAGAGGGCCAGACCGACGTGCACCAGCACCTGATCGCCCAGACGGGCCTCAGGTACACAGGCCAGGCTCACCGGCTGGCGCACCCCGCCGAAATCGACCAGGGCGCAGCGCCAGAGATCGCGTTCAGGATCGTCCGGGTCAACCTCAGGAGCAGCATCGGCCCAGCTGATCGCCACGATTCGGCCAGCGCTGGCGACACACATCGGCGGGAGTCAGGGCAGTCGTCTTTGGTTTAAGGAGTTGGAGAGGCGGTGGCGGCGGCGCTGGCGAGGCAGATCCGCCGGCCCATTGCCGCCAGCTGCCCCAGGGCCAGGCCACCGTCATGGGGGGGCACCTGCGCGTTCCAGTACGGCTGCAGGCCACGGCGCCGCAGCAGCGCCGCACAGCTCTGCAGCAGTGCCGCGTTCTGAAAGCAACCGCCGCAAAGGGCGATGGCGAGCGGCGGCCGCGTCACGGCACCTGATCGGCTCGGGGCCCTGGCGCTGAGCCGATCGCAGCTGCGGCCGACCAGCGCCACCAGGCCATCGGCCAGGGCCAGCTGGAAGGCCGCCGCCAGCTGTGCGGGGTGCTCGCCTGAAGCCAGCTGCTCCATCAACCCCAGCAACCAGGGCCGCCAGTCGAGCAGCAGCTGACCAGCATCGCCCTCGATCACCGTCATTGCCGCTGGAGGCTCCAGCAGGGCCTGGCTGCGCTTGGGGTTGGCGATGCGGGCGGCGGCACCCTCCAGCCAGAGGCCGCCCTGGCCCTCAAAGCTCAACCGCTGCACCAGCCCCAGCAGCGAAGCAACGCCATCAAAGAGCCGGCCCAGGCTGGTGCAGGGCGGGCTGTTGATCCCCGAGCGCAGGGCGCTGCGCACGAGCGCCAGCTCCGCGGGGTCAAACGCTGCCGGCACCCTGGCGGCCCCGGGATGCTGCAGCAGATCACAAGCGATGGCGTGCAGCAGCCCCAGGGCGCAACGTCTGGGCTCGCGGCAGGCCAGATCACCACCGGGCAGGGCAAAGGGAACAAGGCTGCCCAACCGCTCAATCGTTGCCGATCCGGCCGGCGCGAACAGCAGTTCACAGCCGCGCACGATCGGCCTTGGATCCGCCGGATCGCTGCCCACACCATCGGCGCAGAGCAGCAGCGTCGGACCTTCCAGGCCGTGCTCCGCCATCACGGCCAGGCCATGGGCCTGATGATGCGCCACCTTCAGGCTGGCCGGGTTGCGCTGTTGCGCCAGGCCGGCACTGATCGATTCAGGATGGGCATCGCAGACGATCGCCTGTTGGGCCCTGGGCTGGCTGCGCAGCAGATCGTCCACGGCGGCCTCGAGCCGTTCCGCGTTGGCGGCCGCCAGCAGCGATCCGAAGGGGGCCGCCAGCCAGATCCGCCCTTCGCCAGCCAGGGCCGGCGCACTCTTGAGATCCGCCCCCAGGGCCAGCACCGGCCCCAGATCGGCTGGCAGGGGATGGCCGGCCGCGAGCTGCAGGGGCTCGGGAGCATGGCCCCGGGCTCGCCGCAACAGCCGCGTCCGTCCTTCGATCACCTGGGCGATCGAATCATCGAGCGGCCTGGCAATGGCCCGATCGTGCACCAGGGCCCCATCGGCAAGCGTGCCCAGGGCCGCCTCGGCCTCGGCGATCGTGATCCACATCGGCGCTCCGTGGCGGTTGGCGGAAGTGGCCACCAACGGCCCGCCGTGCCCCTCCACCAGCAGCCGATGCAGCCCCGAGGCCGGCAGCATCACCCCCAACCCCGGGGCCTGATCGGCAATGCCTGGCCAATGCTCCGCGCTCTGGGGCTGCCGCTGCAGCAGCACGATCGGCGCCGCCGGGTGTGCAAGCAGCCGCTGTTCGGCAGGGCTGAGGCGCACGCTCGCCGCCAGGGTGTCGATCGCGGCCACCAACAGCGCCAACGGCTGCTCAGGTCTGCCCTTGCGTTGGCGCAGCCGCTCGATCGCCGCTGGATTGGCAGCATCCACCAGCAACTGAAAGCCGGCGATTCCCTGCAGCGCCAGGATTCCGCCCTGCCGCAGCAGCTGTTGCGCCTGCAGCAGCGGCGACCCGGCTCCAGCCGGCCCAAGCCAGTGCAGCTGCGGCCCGCAGGCTGGGCAGCTGATCGTTTCGCAGTGAAAGCGGCGGTCGGCGGGATCCGAGGCTTCCTGCTGGCACAGCGGGCAGATCGCCAGGGTCGCCAGGGTGGTGTGGCGACGCAGAAACGGCAAGGCTGTGCTGATGGCGTAGCGCGGCCCGCAGCTGCAGCAACCGATGAAGGGATCGCGATGGCGGCGGTTGCCTGGATCGTTGAACTCCTGCCAGCAGAGGCGGCAGGGCGCCCGGTCGGCCCGCAGTCCAGGGGCCAGCCAGCTCGCACCCAGCGGCTGCGGCTCGTTGCACCCTGGATCGCTGAGGATCGCCAGGCGGCTGGGGCGCTCGGCCCGCGGCTGGGCCAGGAGCCACTGAACCTCCACGCTCTCCAGGCGAGCCGCTGGTGGCAGGGCGCCGCTCAGGCGCTCCAGAAACCGCTCGAGGCTGAGCCGTTCGCCGACCAGATCGAGCTGCACCGCCGCCACAACGTTCTGGATGCTGCCGGCCAGGCCCAGCTGGCGACCTAGCCGCAGCAGCGCTGGCCGAAAGCCGACCCCCTGCACCGTGCCCCGGCAGCGCAGAAGCAAGCGGGCCTCGGCTGCGCCGCCACTCATCGGCGCACGGGCAGCTGCAGGGCCTCCGCCAGGGCCTCAAGGTTGCTGCCGGTGCGTGCCGACAACGCCACCATCCAGGCCGATGGTGCCACCCTGCCGATGTGTTGCTGGGTCTGCTCGAGATCGTCGCCCGTGGCGCTCAGCAGATCGAGCTTGTTGATCACCACCCCATCGGCGCTGTGGAAGATCTCCGGATACTTGAGAGGCTTGTCCTCGCCTTCGCCCACCGCCAGGATCACCAGCCGCAGCTCCTCACCGAGGTCGTAGGCGGCCGGGCAGACGAGATTGCCCACGTTTTCGATCAGCAGCAGATCGAGATCGCCCAGGGCCAGCTGATCGATCGCTTCAGCCACCTGGCCAGCCTCAAGATGGCAGAGCCGGCCGGTGCTGATCGCGATCGCTTCCAGGCCGCAGGCGCGCAGGCGTCTGGCATCGCGGTCGGTGGCCTGATCGCCGACCAGGGCCGCCATCTGCAGCTGCTGGCCCCAGGCCAGGGCCATCGCCTCCAGCAGGGCGGTCTTGCCCGAACCGGGCGCCGAGAGCAGGTTGATCACCCGCACCCCCGCCGCGTGAAAGCGGCGACGGTTATCGAGCGCCTGGTCGCGGTTGCGTTGCAGCAGCGGTAGGGGGAGCGGCGGCAGCGGCTCCGGGCCCAGGGAAGAGAGACGGCACATCGCAGATCAGATCGACCGCGATCAGATCAAGCTCACGCCCACAGAGCAGGGTCGAGCTGATCGCGCCGCAGCCAGGACAGGCACACCAGCCATGTTGCGCAGCAAACGGGGCCTGACAGGCGTTGCAGTACGCCTGCGCCTGGACAGGTTCAATCTCCAGCACCGAGGCGGCGGCGAGGCTGCCGGCCATCGCCGCCTGATGCACCAGCTGCAGGGCCTGTCCATCGACGCCGGCCAGGCTGCCGACCCGCAGCACGATCCGCTCCACCCGCTGTGCCCCGGCCACCCTGGCGCGCTCCAGCACCTGATCCCGCAGGGCCAGCATCAGGCTCCATTCATGCATCGCCTGCCTCCAGCCACTGCTGCAACAGGGCCCGGGCCGCCGGCAGCTGGCGGCGCAGGGCCAGGGAGTAGCCGTTGCCGTGGTCGAGCCGCCGGCCCTGCAGCAACAGCCGCTGCGCCGCCGGTGCCTGGCCATAGAGCGCCGCGCTCAGGCTCAGCAGCTCCACCGGTTCAAGGCTGTGGCTGAACGGGGTGGCCCGGCTCAGCCTCGGCTGCGGTTCCAGCGGCAGCAACCAGGGCCCATAAGCCCAGCCCACGCTGCCAGTATCGATGGCGCTCCCGTCTGGGGCGTGATCCCGGCAGATCACCGCATCGATGAACAACACACGCCGATGCTGCGCCACGGTGGCCGCCAGTTCCGGCAACACCTGCTGCACCGCCAGCAACCGCGCCGAAGGTCGGCCCCGATGCCGTTGCCCCCATTCCATGGCCAGCCGCCAGCCGACGCCGTCATCGCGTCGCACGGGGTTGCCGATGCCGATCACCAGCGGCATGCCTGAGCGGCTCATCCGCGGCGCCTCTCCGCCAGCAAGGTGCCATCGGCCGCGAAGAGCTGCACCAGCAGTGCCATCTGGCCGGCGGCATGGGTGGCACACGACAGACAGGGATCAAAGGCGCGGATGCCGGCTTCGATCCGGTTCAGCAGCGGCTCAGGGATCACGGCCTCGCCAAGGCCATCGAGGTGATGCCGGGCCAAGGCGGTGATCGTGCGATTCATCGCCAGATTGTTCTGACCGGTGGCCACCAGCAGGTTGACGTGCTCCAGCAGCCCGTCCGCATCGACCCGGTAGTGGTGAAAAAGGGTGCCCCGCGGCGCTTCCCCCATGCCCACCGCCTCCAGACGGTTGAGGCTGGCCCGATGGCGCACCAGGGGATCCAGTAGCTTTGGATCCTCCAGCAGCTGCTCGAGGGCTTCCAGGCAGGCCACGATCTCCACCAGCCGGGCCTGATGCGACGCGAAGACGTTGTGGGCGATGCGGCCATGGCGCTGGCGGTACTCCGACAGTTCACGGGACGCCCAGGGACTGGCGATCCGCTCGCAGACATTGAGGCGGGCCAGGGGGCCGACCCGGTAGAGGCCCTGGGGATAGCCCAGGGCCCGCACATAGGGGAAGGTCATCAGCGACCAGGGCTCCTCGGCTTCCGCCAGCAGCTGGTCGTAGTCCGCCGCTGGCCGCTGATCGGCCCGCAGCCGGCCATCGGCCTCGATCAGCCGCAGCGCTCCGCCCTGCACGCACCAC
>JBEDHF010000004.1:0-30824 GCA_041174245.1 Cyanobacteriota bacterium | reverse complement strand
GCCCCGCCCTTGGCGTCGCCGTAGATCAGCTCTTCGGCCACCATGCCGGCCTGCAGCACCCGGCTCCAGCGCCGCAGATCTTCGGCTGAGAGCTTGGCCTGGGCCGGGGGTTCGAGGGCGGTGCTGCCCAGGCTGCGGCGACCGGCCCTGAGGCAGGCCAGGCCGCCCACGAGCACCTCGCCGATCGGCAGTGCCTCATCGTTGGCCAGCAGGCCGTGGCCCGCTTCGTGGATGGCAATCCGGCGTAACCGCTCCAGCCCCCCCGGCAGGGCTTCGGCCAGCACATGGCCACCCATGCCGGCGAAGGCCGCGGCATCGAGGCTGATGGCCACCAGTGCCGTGATCACCCCCACGGTGATCCAGGCGGCGGAAAGGCCAAGCGGAGGACCCGCCACCGCCAGCAGCGTGACGATGGCCACGGCAGCTCCGCTGCGACCGGGTTCAGGCATCGTCAGCGGGCCGGGCGGCGCAGGGCGCCCCGCTCCTGGGATGGGGCCGTGGTCTCGCCCGTGGCAGCGGTGGCTGCTTCGGCGCTACCGCGGTCGCTGCGGGGCTTGCGTCCAGCGCCGCCACCGCCCCGGCCGCGGTCGCCCCGTTTGCCCTTGCCGCCTCTGCTGCTGCGCTGGCTCAGGGGGGCGATCACCTCAAAGCGATCCAGGTGCAGCTCCTGGCCATCGCGGTGAACGTCGAGGGAGACGAAATGGCGCAGGGCTTCGACTGGCACCTCGCCTTTCAACTGCAGCTTGAAGGGCAGGGCCCGGCTGCCGTCCGCCTTCGCCATCGGCCGGATCTTCACCGCCAGTTCGCCCTGGTCGGGGCGGGTGAAGATCAGATCGCCGCGGATTGAGAAGTAGTTGTCCCCTTCCGGCAGGGCATCGGCGCTGCTGTCGGCAGGTTCGTCGTTGCGTTCCCTGTCCTGGCCGGCCAGGGTGCTGGGTTCCCACACCCCCACCAGCTGCAGATGCAGCACGGTTTCGTTGCGGTAGCGCGGATACACGACCCAGAGATGGGGCTGCTCGAGGTCGACGTGGCGACGCAGCAGCGTCAGCAGACGGCCGAGAACGACGGCCTCGACTTCGGAGCCGTCGTCGCAGACGATCGTGCCGCGGGTGAGCTGCTCGGGATCGCTCGGTCGGTAGTGACCGCGCACCACTCCGATGGCCCGGTACTGCTGCGGCTCGGTGACCGGGGAAATGGGATGGTGACGCATTGGCAATCAGGGCAACCGTTGGCCCGCGGGCCAATGTAGCCAGCCTGCACCAGCGACACTGGGATCAGATCCGGATTCGGCCATGCCCGCTCGACCCAAGCCTGGGGCTCCCCTGCGCCAGGAGCGCCCGCGTCTGCTGCTGGCCTCGCTGCTGGCCCTGGTGGTGGTGAGCCTGGCGGGTGGTTGGTGGCTGGGTCGGCGTCTGGAGAACAACGGCGCCAGCGCTTCCTCCCGGCAGGCCCTGGAGAACCAGGCCCTCAGCCTGCAGCAGCGGCTGGACCTGGGCCAGGCCGACAACCGTGATCGCCAGCGGTTGCTGGAGGTGCTGATCGCGCTCAACCGCCGCGAGCAGGCCAGTCGGCTGCTGGAGCAGATGGCTGATCAGCAGCCTGAGCGCTGGCGGTTGCGGCTGCTCCTGGCCGAACTGCGTCGGGATCTTGGCGATCGCACGGCCGCCGAGCGGGAGGTGCGCCAGGTGCTGAATGTGCTCCCGGCTCAGATCGAGGCCCTGCAGCTCGACACCCGCCTGAAGCTGGAGACAGGCCGAGGTGCCGCAGCGGCCCAGGGGCTGCGGGCCCTTTACAACCGTCAGACCAAGCCCCAGGTGCTGCCTGAGGCGCTCGCCGTTGGCCTGTTGCTGGCTGATCTGGAGCGTCAACTGGGTCAGGCGGCCCAGGCGGAGGCCACCTGTGCGGCCATGGTCAGCGATTTTCCGCGGGATCCAAGGCCGCTGCTGGCCTTGGCCCTGATCAAGCAGGACAAGGGCCAGACCGAGCAGGCCCAGGCCCTGTTGCAGCAGGCCCGATCCCGGGCCGGCACCGCTTCCGAGGCCTCCTTGGATCGGGTGGCGGCAGCCTGGGGTCTGGGGGCTCTGCGACGCCAGGCCCCCGTTGGATCCCCGGCAGCGGATGCTCCGCTCAGGGTCTCACCAGGGACGTCGGCAGCGGCGCCACGGGCTTCGGAGCCAGCGGCGCCGGGGAGAGCTGCGCAGGGGACAGTGCCGCAGGGGACAGTGCCGGACTCGCCGTAGCACCGGCAGGAGCAGCGCTGACGCCGGCTGTGGAGGCGGTGGCGGGCTTGGAGAGCTGCTCCAGTTCCATCAGGGCCGCATCGATTGAATCCTTCGGCGGCGTCGCCTCCTCCATCGCCGCGCCCCGGCGCAGCTTGTTCATCAGCTCCAGAGGGTTGGTCGAATCGAGGATGGAGTCTCCCTTGCCTGGCCCGTTGCCGGTGGTGTCCTGATTGATGAATTGCTGCTCGACCTTGGAGTAGCCGTAGGCGTAGTCGGCACGGGCCGCACCACCCCGGCCACCGACAAGGGGCGAGAGCAGTGGCGACAGCAGTGGGAACCCCAGAAGCACAGCCAGGGCTGCCCGTTGCGGGAGCGGACGCATGGCGGGGGAGAGCAGAACGTGGGGTAATGGTACGGGGCCTGCCCAGGGCCCGCCCTGACCCCGGAGCCTGATCGCCGTGCGCATCGCCACCTGGAATGTCAATTCGATCCGCATGCGCCTTGAGCAGCTGCTGGCCTGGCTGCAGGAGGAAGCTCCCGATGTGGTGTGCCTCCAGGAAACGAAGGTCAGCGATGCGTTGTTCCCCCGTGAACCGATCGAGGCCCTTGGCTATCAGGTGGTGATCAGTGGTCAGAAGGCCTATAACGGCGTGGCCATTCTCAGCCGTCTGCCGATTGAGGACGTGGCGGTTGGATTTGCGGCGTTGCTGCCGGAGGATGCCGACGCCCAGGAGCTGCTGGAGCAGAAGCGGGTGATCAGTGCCCTGATTGACGGCGTGCGCGTGCTGAACCTCTATGTCCCGAACGGCTCCTCGCTCCGTTCCGACAAGTACGCCTACAAGTTGCGCTGGTTGTCCTGCCTGCAGCGTTATCTGGCGGTGCAGGAGCAACAGGGGGATCCGCTGTGCATGGTCGGTGACTTCAACATCGGCCCCGAGGCCCGCGATCTGCACGACCCCGATCGCCTCACGGGCGGCATCATGGCCAGCGTCAAGGAGCGGGAAGCACTCCAGAGCCTGTTGGGCGAACGGCTGGTCGATGCCTTCCGGATGTTCGAGAGCGATGCCGGCCACTGGAGCTGGTGGGACTACCGCACCGGGGCCTGGGATCTTGATCGTGGCTGGCGCATCGATCACATCTACCTGTCCCAGGAGCTGGCCGCTTGCGCGATCGGCTGTGGCATTCATCGCCAGCTCAGGGGGAACCCGCAGCCCAGCGACCACGCGCCGGTGGTCGTGACGCTGGCCTGGGACGCCGCCGCCGATGGCGACGACGACGATGGCGATGGCGATCAGGAAGCTCTCGCTGGCCGCGGCGGTTTCCGTGGCTGAACACGAACGGCAGCCCGCCACGCCAAGCCAGGCGGACCGCCCACACCCTCAGCCCCTGGAAGCCCTGGGCCGGCTCCAGCTGGCCACGATCGGCCGCAGCGGCCTCAGCCGTGGGCGGCTGGCCTCGCTGGTGCCATCGGTGCTCAGCGGCTATCTGTTCGTCAAGGGCTTTCAGACCGGCTTGCCCGGCCTCAGCTGCCCGCTGCGGGCGCTCACCGGCATTCCCTGCCCCGGCTGCTTCCTCACCCGCGCCGTGGCTGCCAGCCTGCACGGCGATCTGGCCACGGCGGTGCACTGGCATCCGATCGGACCGGTGGCAGCGCTGATGTTGATCGTCTGGAGCGTGGTCTCGATCCGTCAGAAGCGGTTGGTGCCAGCCCATGGCAGCGGTGTTGCCCTGGCCGGCCTGGCCGTGTTGCTCGCCATCGCCTGGGGGGTGCGGATGGTGGGCCGCTTCGGCTATGGCCTGCCCTGGTTCCCCACCTGAGTGGCTGGAGCCGGGTGGCGTGGCCGAGCCTCCTGGCTCTCAGAACACTTCCAGAGCTTCGGGCAGGGGCCGGCCATCGGCCTGCAGCACCCGCACCGTGCGTGAGGATTCAGCGCAACCCCTCGGGGTCGGGAAGATCTTGCCGGGGTTGGCCAGCCCACGGGGATCGAGGGCCCGGCGCACCCGCTGCATCGTCTCCTGGTCATCGCGACTGAACATCCAGTCGAGGTAGCAGCGCTTGTCGCTGCCGATGCCGTGCTCACCGCTGATGCTGCCGCCAGCCTCCAGGCAGAGACGCAGGATTTCGCCGCCGAGCACCTGCACCCGTTCACAGGCCTCGGGATCGCCTGCGTTGTAGAGGATCAGCGGGTGGAGATTGCCGTCGCCGGCGTGGAAGACGTTGGCCACCGGCAGGCCATGGCGCTCGCTGAGCGTTTCGATCGCCCGCAACACCGAGGGCAGGGCGCCGCGAGGCACGACACCGTCCTGGAGGTAGTAGCTGCTGGAGCGGCGCCCGAGGGCGGAAATGGCGTTCTTGCGTCCTTTCCAGAGCAGGGCCCGTTCGGCACTGTCCCAGGCCTGCCGGATCGTGCGGGCGCCGGCCTGGCGGCAGAGATCGGTGGTCAGGGCCACGGCCGCCTCCACCTCCTGACCCTGGCCATCGAGCTCGATCAGCAGCACCGCCGCCGCGTCGGCCGGATAGTTCTCAAGCCGTTCGTCGTCGTTGACCGCGGCAATCGTCAGCCGGTCCATCATCTCCATTCCCGCCGGCAGCACCCCCGCTGCCGTCACCCGCTGCACCGCCTCACCGGCGGCTTCCATGCTGTCGAAATCGGCCAGCAGCACGGCAACGCTTTCGGGTGCGCGCAGCAGCCGCAGGGTCACGGCCGTGGCGATGCCGAGGGTGCCTTCACTGCCGATGAAGACGCCGCGCAGATCGAGCTCCGGCCGCTCTGGGCCCTCGCCACCGAGCTGGGTGACCGTGCCATCGGGCAGAACCACCTCCAGGCCGAGCACGTGGTTGCTGGTGACGCCGTATTTGAGGCAGTGCACACCGCCGGAGTTCTCGGCGACGTTGCCGCCGATGCTGCAGGCCACCTGGCTGGAGGGGTCCGGCGCGTAATAAAAGCCATCCCCGGCCACGGCCTGGGTGACCCAGTTGTTGATCACGCCAGGTTGAACGGTGATCTGGCGGTTGGCCAGATCCACCGAGAGGATCGATCGCATCCGGCTGGTGGCGATCACCAGGGCGTCTGATTCGACCACCGCACCACCGGAGAGGCCCGTGCCGCTGCCGCGGGCCACAAAGGGGATGCCGTCGCGGTGGCAGAGCCGCAGGATCGCGGCCACCTGCTCGGTGCTTTCCGGCAGCACCACCAAGGGCGGTTGGTGGCGATGCAGGGTGAGACCGTCGCAGTCGTAGCTGAGCAGCTCCTGACGGGCGGACACCACGGAGCGGGCCGGCAGGTGGCGCAGCAGTTCGCGGCGGATGGCGCCCCAGTCCAAGCTCGTCTGCCTCGATCCGCCGCCCCAGAATGACCGAGAACGGTCTGGCTGTCACGGGCCTGCCGCGAATCGGGGGCGCCGGATTTCAAACTGGGAAGACGATGGCCGCTATTCCTGCCTCTTCTGGGTCAGGATGGTCTGCGGCTTGCTCGCCTCCGGCGGCCATCGCCATCCCCACCGTCTGCGGATCACGTCTTGTCTTCGGCCCCTGTTTCGGCTCCTGCCCTGAACACCACCCGTTCTCAGGAACTTTTCAGTGCCGCCCAGAGCCTGATGCCCGGTGGCGTCAGCTCTCCGGTGCGGGCCTTCCGTTCCGTCGGCGGTCAGCCGATCGTGTTCGACCGCGTCAAGGGCGCCTACGCCTGGGATGTTGATGGCAACCGCTACATCGACTACATCGGCAGCTGGGGTCCGGCCATCTGCGGCCATGCCCACCCCGAGGTGATCGCGGCCCTGCATGAGGCCCTGGAGAAGGGCACCAGCTTCGGCGCTCCCTGTGAACTGGAGAACCAGCTGGCTGAGCGGGTGATTGCCGCCGTGCCGTCGGTGGAGATGGTGCGCTTCGTCAACAGCGGCACCGAAGCCTGCATGTCGGTGCTGCGCCTGATGCGGGCCTTCACCGGCCGCGAGAAGATCATCAAGTTCGAAGGCTGTTATCACGGCCACGCGGACATGTTCCTGGTCAAGGCCGGCTCGGGCGTGGCCACCCTCGGCCTTCCCGATTCGCCCGGGGTGCCGCGCACCACGGCCGCCAGCACCCTCACCGCTCCCTACAACGACCTGGAAGCGGTCAAGAAGCTTTTCGCTGAGAATCCTGGCGAGATCGCCGGCGTGATCCTGGAGCCGGTGGTCGGCAATGCCGGCTTCATCACCCCTGAGCCCGGATTCCTGGAGGGGATCCGCGAGATCACCAAGGAAAACGAGGCGCTGCTCGTCTTCGATGAGGTGATGACCGGGTTCCGGATCAGCTACGGCGGCGCCCAGGCCCGTTTCGGCATCACCCCCGATCTCACCACGATGGGCAAGGTGATCGGCGGTGGTCTGCCGGTTGGCGCCTATGGCGGCCGGGCCGATGTGATGGCGATGGTGGCCCCGGCCGGTCCGATGTATCAGGCCGGCACCTTGAGCGGTAACCCCTTGGCGATGACCGCTGGCATCAAGACCCTGGATCTGCTCAGCCAGAGCGGCACCTATGAGCGCCTTGAGGCCATCACCAAGCGCCTCAGCGACGGCATTCAGGACGCCGCCCGCAGCGCTGGTCTGCCGATCACCGGTGGTTCCATCAGCGCCATGTTCGGCTTTTTCCTCTGTGATGGCCCGGTGCGCAACTTCGAGGAAGCCCGCGCTGCCGACACGGTGCGCTTTGGCAAGCTGCATCGCGCCATGCTCGAGCGTGGGGTCTATCTCGCTCCCAGTGCCTTCGAGGCTGGTTTCACGTCGCTGGCCCACAGCGATGCGGACATCGAGGCCACGATCGAGGCCTTCCGCGCCAGCTTCGCCGAGATCGCCTGAAACGAGGTCTGCGGAAGTGTTGCGCCGCTAAGCAACCCTCAGCAGGCCCGATTGGTCTTCTGCTCCAGTTCCGCGTACACAGGCCTGCGGGCGGCGGCCACGATTCACGCCGCAGAGAGCGGTGATTCTGGGGCGCTGCAGGCCTACAGCGAACATCTTGGCGAGATCCATCGTGTTTACCGCCAGCAGCACCAATGGATTCATCAGCAGGTGCGGCGTTGGCCCGAGCGCCCGTTCTGGCAGGGTTGTCAGCAGGGGGCATGGACCCTCGGCCGCGTGGCCTGACCATCGCTGGCGCTCAGCTTGTTGTGGTCGGCCGCTTCTGCACGATTGACGCTCTTGATCGCAAGCCTGCGCTCTCAATCACCGCCGAGGGCAGCGTCTGCCGCCTGCTCTGGCGATGGCCTGGCGGCCTGGTTCAGCAGGGTGGCGACCCCCAGCCAGCCGAAGAACAGACCCAGGCCCAGGCTCAGGAGATGGACAACCAGAACCGGTGTGATCAGGGGGGTGGCTTTCAACAGGCGATCCTGAGCCAGGAGCAAGAGCGCAGCGGAGCTGAGTGTCAGGGCGCTGGAGAGGATCAGATCGAGGCCTGCTCGTTTGATCCGCTTCAATTCAGCGACCGTCGACATCGGGGGCGAGATTCTTGACCAGCCGATGGCGATCGAGGCCAGGGTCAGCGTCACCACAAATCCGCTGATTGGAAACACCTCCGTGGCGGCTTTGAAATCACGGCATTGCAACGCCGTGATGATGACCGCGAACAGGGCCAGGATCACGGTGGCGGCCTGGGCGGCCCGCAGCCTGAGTGTCTGCATTCTGGGGGCCATCCTCTGGCGAGATGATGGCACGACCTCTGGATCCTGGCTCACCTGTTCTGGCACTGGTGCGATGAGTCTCCAAGCGCGTCGGGTCTGAGCTTGGGCCTGGAACCTTTGCTCTGGTGGTCTTGATCTCAGCCATCCCTACCAGACATTCAGATCAGGGATCCAGGGGGACCGGGGCGACCTATCGAGGCTTCAAGATTCAGCCCGCGCCATGGGTTGCTTGTTGGATGGTATCGATGGAATCGGTTGCAGGGATTGGCGAATCGCTGGTTCAGGGGTCGTGTTGCGCCTTGGCATTCGCTTCTGTTCCCCGTGCTGATTCGCGTGTTGTTTGCTGTTGTTTCCTGGCCTGATGGGCAGGGTTCGGATCTGGCTAGCATCGAGAGAGACGTGTGCCGTCGCTGGATTCCACTGCTGCCCAGTTGACCCTGCAACCCGCGCAAAACCTGGAGCGCCTAGAGCGACTGGAGCGACTGGAGCGCCTGGAGCAACGACGGCGTGGAGCCCTGCGCCTGGCGGCGGTGCTGGCGGCTGGCCTCGGTGGGCTGGTGTTGCTCGGTCAGCGCAATGATCCCGCCTCGGCGACGCTCCACCCCGATCAGCCCCTGACGATCGGGGCTGTGATCGCCCTGACGGGCAACGCCAATCTCTATGGCCAGGATCAACGACTCGGCCTTGCGTTGGCACGGCGCTGGTTCCAGGGCCAGGCTGCCGCCACCCCCTGCGGGCGCCCTGCCGTCTTGCGGCTCGAGGACGGGGCCAGCGATGAGGCTTCAGCGATGGCTGCCTTCAATCTGCAGATCAACCGTGGCGCCATCGCCCTGATCGGCCCCACCCTCTCCCAGCAGGCTTTCGCCGCCGATCCGATCGCCCAGCGCCGCGGTGTGCCTGTGGTCGCTCCCTCCAATACCGCCAAGGGCATTCCCCAGATCGGACGCTTCATCAGCCGGGTCTCGGCCCAGAGCTCGGTGATTGCGCCGTTGTCGGTGGCGGAAGCGCTGCGCCGTGATCCCTCGATCCGGCGCGTCGCTGTCTTCTATGCCCAGGACGATGCCTACAGCACCGCTGAAACTGCCATTTTTCAGCAGGCCCTGAGCGCCCGTGGCCTGGCGCCGGTGTCGATTCAGCGCACCCAGCTCGCCGATAACGATTTCCAGACCCCGATCACGGCGGCCCTGCAGCAGCGCCCCGATCTGGTGGTGATCTCCGCCCAGGCCGTGGATGGGGGCAACCTGATCCGTCAGCTGCGGGAGCTTGGCTATCGCGGCCAGATCGTGGTGGGCAATGGCCTGAACACGCCCAACATCTATCCGATCTGCCAGCGCTATTGCGACGGCATTCTGATTGCCCAGGCCTACAGCCCTGAGCTGGCCAGTCCGATCAATCAGGCCTTTGTGCGGTTGTATCACCAGGGCCACCCGGACCAGGCGCCCTCGCAGATCACGGCCCAGGCGTGGACGGCTTACCAGGTGCTGGCTGAGGCGATCGAGCGCTTGCAGCGGCGGAACGGTTTTCACCAGCGCACCCTGGCCCAGGCCCGCCGCCTCCTCAATGACGAGCTGCTGGCCGGCCGCTACGACACCCCGCTCGGACCGATCCGTTTCCGTGCCGACGGAGAAGTGGTGCAAGGGCGTTTTTATGTGGCTCAGGTGCAGATGCAGGCCGATGGCCGTCGCGGCCGCTTCACCCTGGTGCGGGACATTGACCTTGATCCGAGCCCAGCACCGGATCGGAGGCGGCCATGAGCGACGCTTTGCTGCAGAGCCTGCTCAATGGCATCGCCAGCGGTGGTGTCTACGCGCTTGTGGCCCTCGGCTACACGCTCATTTTCTCGGTGCTGGGGGTGATCAACTTCGCCCAGGGAGCCCTCTTCTCTCTGGGCGGTTACCTCACCTATCTGTTGATGGGCGGTCGAATCGGTGTCAATGGCGCCCTGCCCGGGGGGATGCTGCCCGTGGCGATGCCGTTCTGGCTGGCGTTGCCCCTGGCGGCCGTGCTCTCGGGGCTGGTGGCGCTCGTGGTGGAACGGATCGCCTTCGCGCCGCTGCGTCGCCGCCAGGCCGAACCGCTGCTGTCGTTGATCACCAGCCTTGGGGCCGGTGTGGTTCTGGTCAATCTGCTCCAGATCCTGATGGGCGCTGAGGGCTATGCCTTCCCGGCCTCGGCTCTGGCCTCGTTGCCGGTCTCGCTCGCCATCGGTGCCGCCCGCATCCGCACCCTGCAGCTGCTGCTGCTCCTGGTCTGCGCCCTGGCGGTGCTGGCGCTGACCCTCTGGCTGGACCACAGCCGCAGCGGCCGCGCCCTGAGGGCCGTGGCGGAAGATGCCACCACCGCTCGCCTGCTCGGCATCAACAGCGATCGGATGGTGCGGCTGGCCTTCTGGATCAGCGGTGTGCTCGCCGGTCTGGGCGGGGGCCTGATCGGCGTCAGCGTCAGTCTGGCTGGTCCTTATTTCGGCATGGCCTTCGGGCTCAAGGGCCTGGCGGTGCTGGTGCTCGGTGGGCTTGGCAGCGTGCCGGGGGCGATCGCCGGTGGGCTGCTGATGGGCCTGGTCGAGGCCTTCGTGCCCAGTGCCCTCTCCGGCTGGCGCGATGCCGTCGCCTTTGCGATTCTGTTTGTGGTGCTGTTGCTGCGCCCCGATGGCCTGCTCGGCCGCCGTGCCGTGGAGAAGGTCTGAATGCTCAGCCGTGGCCTGGAGCCGATGCCGTGATGATCGACCACGCCCTGCTGGTGCAGATGCTGCTTGGAGCCCTGCTGGGTCTTTCCGTGTATCTGCCCCTGGCGGCCGGGCAGCTGTCCCTGGCCACACCAGCGTTTTATGCCATCGGTGGCACCCTGGCGGCCCTGGTCTCCACCCGCTTCCCGCAGCTGGTCGGGGCCGGCACGGGCCTCAACGGCGCTGATGCGGCCGCGTTTCCGCTGCATGCGTTGCTGCTGGAGATGCTGCTGGCCGGTCTGCTCTGCGGCGGCCTGGCCCTGGCGCTTGGTCGCCCGGTGCTGCGGCTGCGGGGCATCTATTTGGCGATCGCCACGATCGCCCTGGTTGAGATCGTGCGGGTGGCGATCCTCAACCTGCCCTTCACCGGCGGTGCTGTCGGCATCTTCGGTATTCCCCAGGTGTTCGCCACGGCCTCGGGCTACCTGCTGCCTGCCCTTGGCCTGCTGCTGCTTGCCGGCTGGGGCCTTCAGCATCTGGAAACCCGGCCGCTCGGGCTGGCGATGGCCGCGATCCGTGATGACGAGCTGGCGGCCCGTTGCCTCGGCATCCACACCCTCCGCGTCAAGCTGACCGCCTTTGTGCTCAGTGCTGTGCTCGCCGGCAGCACCGGCGCCCTGGCCGCCCATGTCTTCAACACCTGGAATGCCCGCCAGGGAAGTTTTGATGCCAGCGTCACCACCCTGGCCTTTGTGATCCTCGGCGGCTCCCGCACCTGGCTCGGTCCGGTGTTCGGGGGCTTGCTGCTCACGGCTCTGCCCGAACTGCTGCGGCCGGTGGGCGATGCCCGGCTGGTGCTGTTCGGCCTGGTGATCCTGCTCGGTCCGTTGCTGGTGCCCCAGGGCCTGATCACCCCGGCCCTGCTGGAGCGGATCGGCCGCTGGCGTTGGTCAACAGGGGGGAAGCCATGAGTTCGTCGTCGCTGCCGCTGCTCAGCCTCGATCGGCTCAGCTGCCGATTCGGCGGCCTCCAGGCCCTCGATCGGGTCAGCTTCGCCGTGCATCCTGGCGAGATCTTCGGGCTGATCGGACCGAATGGCGCCGGCAAGACCACCCTGTTCAACCTGATCTCCGGCGTCACACCGATCAGCTCCGGCGACGTGTGCTGGCAGGGCCAGACGATCAGCGCGTTACCGCCTGATCGCCTCAATCGTCTCGGTCTGGCGCGCACCTTCCAGAACCTGCGCCTCTTCGATCGCCTCACCGTGCTGGAGAACCTGCTGGTGGCCCAGGCGTCCCAGCGGCGTTCGCAGCCCGAGGCCCTGGCCACCGCCTGGGGCCTGCTTGAGGAGCTCGCCCTCAGCGGCCTGGCGGAGCGGGATGCCGGCACCCTCGCCTACGGCGATCGCCGCCGGCTGGAGATCGCCCGCGCCCTGGCGACCCGGCCAACGCTGCTGCTGCTCGATGAACCGGCGGCCGGCCTCAACCCCAGCGAGAAGGAGCGCCTGGGCCAGCTGATCGCTGAACTGCGCCAGCGCCATCAGCTCACGGTGATGATCATCGAGCACCATGTGCCGCTGTTGATGGGCCTCTGCGATCGTCTGGCCGTGCTTGATTTCGGGGCCCTGATTGCCCTGGGCACGCCCGAGCAGGTGCGCACCGATCCGCGGGTGATCGCCGCCTATCTGGGGGGCGGTCAGTGATGCAGCACCCTCCGGCCAGCGTCCCCAGGGCGGCGGCCCCCTTGCTCCGGCTCGAGGCCATGGGTGTGCGCTACGGCAGTGTGCGCGCCCTCGATCAGCTGGATCTTGAGATTCAGCAAGGGGAACTGGTGGCCCTGCTCGGCTCGAATGGGGCCGGAAAATCCACCACCCTGCGCGCCATCTCCTGCCTGGTGCCTCTGACGGCCGGTCAGATCCTCTGGCGGGGGGCGCGGATCGATCAGCTCAGCACGGAGCGCACCGTGCGGCTGGGCATCAGCCACTGTCCGGAGGGCCGACGGGTGCTGGCCAGCCAGAGCGTTGCCGACAACCTGGCCCTGGGGGCCTGGTTACGACGGGATCAGCAGGCCGTGGCCCAGGATCTGGAGCGTTGTTATGGCCTGTTCCCGCGGCTGGCGGAGCGGCGCCATCAGCTGGCTGGTGCCCTCTCCGGCGGCGAACAGCAGATGCTGGCCATTGCCCGTTCGCTGATGGCCCGCCCCACCCTGCTGATGCTCGATGAACCAAGCCTTGGTCTGGCGCCGAAGCTGGTGCAGGAGCTGATGGCCACCCTGGCGGCCCTCCATGCTGAAGGCCTGACGATCCTGCTGGTGGAGCAGAACGCGGCGGCGGCCCTGGCGGTGGCCGACCGGGCCTATGTGCTGGAGGCGGGCCGTCTCACCCTGGAGGGTGCGGCCGCCGATTTGCGCCAGAACCGTGAGCTGCAGCGCTCCTACCTGGGGCAATGAGCGGCGACCGTGCGTTGGCCTCCAGGCCGTCAGCACTGGAGGCCGCCAACAACCTGGCCTGACAAGAAGCACGGCCAACGGCAGGGAGGGTGCAGAGGTCGTGGTCGTTGTCATCGCCACCGCAAAGCTGCAGCAACTCCTCAGAACCGCAGCACAACCGTGCAACGTCGATAGCGTTTCGGCAGGCCACTGGATCCTGAATGACCAGAGAACGCTTTTTCCTTGAGCTTGAGCCTCCGGAAGCGCGCCTCCGTCAGGCTCCCCATGTGGTGATTGTTGGGGGTGGCTTCGCTGGCATCAAGGCGTGTCATGCCCTGATCAACAAGCCCGTGCGGGTGACCCTGATCGACAAGCGCAATTTCAATCTCTTCCAGCCCCTGCTGTATCAGGTGGCCACGGGCCTGGTGGCTGAAAGCGATGTGGCCCGGCCGCTGCGGCAGCTGGTCGGTCAGGCCCCGAATGTGCAGGTGTTGCTCGGTGAGGTGGATGACATCGATGTGGAGGCGCGGGAGATTCATTTCAACCACTGCCGCTACGCCTACGACCATCTGATCCTGGCCACCGGCTCGGGCAGCACCTATTTCGGCCATGAAGAGTGGCGGTCGCTGGCGCCGCCGATGAAGATCCTCGAGCACGCCGATGAACTGCGTCGGCGCGTCTTGATGGCCCTGGAAGAGGCGGAGCAGACCCCTGATCGGCAGCGGCGCCGCTTCCTGCAATCGGTGGCGATCGTTGGCGCCGGCCCGGCCGGTTGCGAGCTGGCCGGTTCGACGATGGAGCTGATTCAGCACGCCATCGACCGCGATTTCAAGCAGCTCGATCCAGCCGATACCAGCGTCACCCTGATCGATCCCGGCGATCGGGTGCTGCGGGCGATGCATCCGAGCCTCTCGGCAGCGGCAGGGACCTATCTGCAATCGGTGGGCATTCGCCTGCTGCTGGGTGGACGCGTTCAGCAGATCGAGGAGGGGGCGGTCACCGTCGGCACCGCCGCTGGCAGCGAGGTGGTGCAGGCGGCCACGATCGCCTGGACGGCCGGGGTGCGCGCCTCACACCTCGGCAAACTCCTGGCTGATCGCCTTGGCATCGCCACCGATCGCGGTGGCCGGCTGCCCGTGCAGGCTGATTTTTCCTTGCCAGGCCACCCCGAGATCCGGGTGGTCGGCGACCTCTGCGCCTACAGCCACACGATCGATGGCAAGCCCCTGCCAGGGATGGCAGGGCCGGCGGTGCAGATGGGCACCTGGGTGGCCCAGGACATCGTGGCGGCGATCGAGGGGCGCGAACGGCGACCGTTCCGCTTCTTCGATTTCGGTTCGATGGCGGTGCTCGGACCGCTGCATGCGGTCGCCGATCTGCGGGGGGTGCGGGTCAGCGGCACCCTCGGCTGGCTGCTCTGGGGGCTGGCCCACCTGGCCTTCATGCCGGTGATGGAGAACCGCGTCATCCTGCTCACCAAATGGCTCTGGGGCATCGCCAACCGCGAACGCGGCGCCCTGCTGTTGATCGGCCATCCCAACCAGCACCTCGGCGTTGAGGTCGGTCTTGAGCAGCGGGAAGCGACACCAGGCGAGCCTGCGGACTGAAGTCGGCTTCGCCTCAACGCCTTCAGGGATTGCAGGTCAGGCAGTGCTCAGGATCGGCGGCCAGGAGACCATCGGGGCGGGGACGCTCCTGCTGGTGGTCACAGGCGGCGCAACCGAAGATCTCCAGGGCCACCCGTTCCGTCGGTTGGCCGCACCAGCGGCAAGGCAATCCGGGCAGCCGCTCGATCAGCCCCCAGCCTGGGGCTCCACAGGCAGGGCATGGGCGGCGAAGACGACGCACGAGCTGAATGCCGAGCTGCCGGATCGCCCGCATCCGGGTGGGATTGACGTGGGCCCTCATGTCGGTTTCGAGCAGCGCCATGCCATCAGCCGATCGTGTGGCCGCGTCGCGGATGGCCCGATCGAGGAGATCCCTGCGTTGGATGCCCTTGGCCACCGGTGCTGCGCTGCTCAGGCCTGGGGGTTGCTGGGGGCGGACGAGCACGGCATGGGATGGGAAGCCGATCTGGTGCAGCCAGCTGTCGATGGCGGCACCCGGTTTCGTTTCGAGATGACTGAAATTGGTCCTGGCACTGATTCGTGATTCCTCAATCACCAGCGCAGCCTCGCGATCCATGAACGTCAGCCATTCGCTGCCGGCCGCCAGCCACGGCAGGGCTGGATGGGGGCCGAAACTGCCTTCGCTGCCAAGTCCGAGCGTCAGTCCGCTCAGCTCCATGCCGGCTTCAGTCTTCTGGCGGCAGCTTTGTTGGGCATCCGTCAGCCGTGGCTGTGCACCGCAGAAACTGCCGAAGCGGTCCGTATCGAGGCCGGCTGGTGTCACCAGGATCATCCCCAGTCCGGCCCGAAAGGGCCTGGCGAGGGCTTGCTCTTTGCGGTGCTGACTGGAGAGGCACAACCGTCGACCGCGATAGCGCTCCAAAGGGCTGGAGAACGGCATCGTCTGCAGCAGGGTGTCCTGGCGCGTGGACCATAGAACCAGAGTCTGCACCTTGGGTCGTGGCTGAATCCTGTTGATGATTAAGAGTGCTTATCGACTGGATTGCCGATCCTGCGGTGGATCGTGACCCAACATCTGTCGATCCTCCTTACTCTTTCTCCATCGCAAGTCGATCACTCGTTCTTCGCCAGTCCCTGAACGATGTCATCCACCCACCAAAGCGCTCAGCGGCAGCGATGTGGCTCCCGGCGCTGCCGAAGAGGTCAGCGTCGTCGCCACAGCCGTGGCGGCAGCGGTGAACTCCCGCGGAGTTGATTGGAAGCCGGAGTTCTGGTGTTCCGTTCCGGCTTCCATTCCCTTGGCATCTTTCGATGCCGGATTGATTCAGAGCTGTTATTGCAGACCTGAATAGGCTTTTGTCGCTCTCCGTCGCCTCATTGGCTGATGTTCCAGGCGGCGCCACAGCTTCGCTGTGGCGTTCGCTATCCGCTTGGATCGCGGCTTGATCCATGCGTTCCTCAAGTCTTACCAGGCCTACCGCTGATGCGGTTGGTAGGGATGGATGCCTGGAATTGAATGGGTTCGACTGGTGGATCATGGCTGCTGCTGATGATCGCCCGAATCAAGTTGCGGCTTCAGGTTGCTGAATGAATCCATCGGCTCGCGCTCTGGTGCGGTTTGATCGGATTGTTCTGCAACGACTTCCTCGCATGACTGAGGTCATCTCTGGCCGTTGCTTTTGATCGCCTCGGTATCTGGATTGATCCTAATTTTGCTTCCATTTCAGGGATTTGTTCTGCCCCTGGCCGCTGCACTGCCCGCCTTTGGGTGCTGCTGTTCGCTGCATTGGACTGGTTCGATCCTGATGTCATTTTTTGTTCCCAATCGATTGTTTTCTGATGACACGTCGTCGACGTTTTCGATCCCTTTGCGGCAGTGCACTCGCGCTCTCCGTTGTCTTGGCCGGATGTCTTGGCAACCCACCGGATCGCAGCGGCAATGGCAGTGGTTCTGGCTCGGCTACGGCGCTGGTTGTTGATCCGAGCTTGGAAACCAACACCATCAGCCTCGGATACATTCCGATCCTGGAAGCGGCGCCCCTGGTGATTGGGGTTGAGCAAGGCTTTTTTGCCCGCCATGGTCTGGATGTGAAGCTGTTCAAGCAGGCCAGCTGGGGAGCCGCGCGCGACAACGTCGTCCTCGGCTCTGCTGGTGGTGGTATCGATGGCGGCCAGTGGCAGCTGCCGATGCCCCAGATGATCGGCGAGGGTGCGATCACGAATGGCAAGAAAGTGCCGATGTCGATTCTGGCGATGCTGATGAGTCAGGGGAATGGCATCGCAGCTGCCAACAGCGTCCGACCAGCCAATCTGAGCCTCAATCTCCGCCAGAGCTCGCCTGGATTCTTTGACGCCTTCAACAAGAAAGAGGGCCGCCGGTTCCGTGCCGCTTACACCTTCCCGAAGGCCAACCAGGAGATCTGGATCCGCTACTGGCTGGCCGCCAATGGGGTGAATCCCGACAAGGCGGTGGAATTGCTCAAGGTTCCTGCCCCTGAAACCCTTCAGGGCATGAAGAATGGCACGATGGAAGCCTTTTCCACGGGTGATCCCTGGCCATCGCGGATTGCCACAGACAAGGTTGGTTATCTGGCGGCCACCACCGCCCAGATCTGGAAGGTTCATCCTGAGGAATACCTCGCCATTCGTTCCGATTGGGTGAACCGGAATCCGAAGGCCACCGTTGCCTTGCTCAAGGGCCTGATTGAAGCCCAGCGTTGGCTCGACAAGCCCGAAAATAAGGACAAAGCCGCCAGGATTCTCAGCTCCCGCAAGTGGTACAACGTGCCTCTGCCGGTGCTCCAGGAAGCCCTGAAAGGGCAGTACAAGATCGGTGCCGCCGGCACTCCTCAAACCAATCCATCCATGGCTCCGCTCTATTGGAGCAGCGATCGCGGTGTCATTTCCTACCCCTACAAGAGCCTGACGCAATGGTTCCTGCTGGAATCCATCCGCTGGAAGTTCTTCCCGGGCACGGTTGACACGATCGATCAGGTGAAAGCGATCAATGAGCGCTCGGTGCGCGAAGACCTTTGGCGCCAGGCTGCCCAGGCGGTTGGTGTGCCTGCCCAGGAGATTCCCAACGGCTCCAGCCGAGGCAAGGAAATCTTCTTTGACGGCGTTGTTTATGACCCTGAAAATCCTCAGGCTTATCTCAATTCCCTGACGATCAAGAAATGATCGCAGGAGCCCACAGCAACTCAGGGCTGCGCCGGGCATGCCAAGCCATCGTCAAGGCTGTCTGAATTCAAGATTTATCCCTTCTTTTTCATTCCGTTCCAGGACTCTGACTGATGACCAATAGCACCATCCCAAGCACGAACTCAAGCGCCAAGTCCGACCAGCGCCTGGCTCCGACCGGCCTGGCTCTTTGGTGGAAAAACTCTCGCAAAACGATTGTGCCCCCGATTCTGGGCATTGCTGGTTTTCTGCTCTTCTGGCAGCTCAGCGCCAGTCTTGGCCTGACGAAACTTGCTGGTCCGCTGAGCTTGTTCACCGAAGAGCGCACGCGCGACCTGCTGTTCTATCCCTTCTTTGACCGCGGCGGTCTTGACAAGGGGCTGTTCCTTCACGCCATGAGCAGTCTCAGTCGAGTCGCCCTCGGTTATTCCCTGGCTGCTGTCGTCGGCATCGCTGTTGGCGTTGCAGTTGGTCTGAACAAAGGGTTGAACAGGGCTTTTGATCCTCTTTTCCAGTTCCTGCGGATGGTTGCTCCGCTGGCATGGGTGCCGATTGCCCTGGTGCTGTTCCAGAACAATCAACCGGCTGCAATTTTTGTGATCTTTATCACCTCCATCTGGCCGATTCTGATCAATACAGCAGAAGGTGTGCGCCAGATTCCCCAGGACTACCGGAACGTCGCATTGGTGTTGCAGATGTCCAATCGTCGCTTCTTCACTAAAGTTCTGATCCCTTCTGCTCTGCCTTACATCTTTACCGGCCTGCGCATCTCCATCGGCCTGGCCTGGCTGGCGATCATCGCGGCTGAAATCGTGATGCCCGGCACCCCCGGCATTGGTTTCTTCATCTGGGATGCCTACCAGAACAGCTATGTCTCGGACATCGTTCTTGGTGTGATCTGGATCGGTGCCATTGGTCTGATTCTTGATCGACTGATGACCTGGCTGCAGGCCCGCATTGCTTCGGGACGTTGATCATGATCGCTCAAGGCCCCTTGCGGAATGTTTTGGCGATCTATCAGGTGATCGGTGCTTCCATCGAGGCATTCTTCAGTCGTCGTCTCAATGTGATTCGTTTTCTTGTCGGTCGTTACTTGTTCATGGTGGCGATGTTCCTGTTCTTCTGGCTGGCTAATCGCGCCTCTTGACTCGGTGTTGTTCCTCTGCTTTTTTCTTCGATGACCTCCCTCGTTGCTGTTCAGGATGTTGCCAAGACATTTTCTCTGACGACAGGCGGCACTTACCTCGCTCTCAAGGGAATTGATCTTGAGATTCGCAAGGGTGAATTCATTTCGCTGATTGGCCACTCAGGTTGTGGCAAGAGCACCTTGCTCAACATGTTGGCAGGACTGGACCTTCCCAGCGATGGCACCGTGCTGTTGGACGGTGAAACAATCCGTCGCCCTGGTCCTGACAAGATGGTGGTGTTCCAGAACTACTCGCTGCTGCCTTGGCTGACGGTGCGCGAGAACATTGGTCTGGCTGTGGACGAAGTCCTACCTGATCTTTCCCGGGTTGAGCGCGACGCTGTGGTTGATGAGCACATCGCCATGGTCGGTCTTGCCCATGCCGCCGATAAGCCGCCCTTGCAGCTCTCGGGAGGCATGCGGCAGCGCGTCGCCATCGCCCGTGCCCTGGCGATCAAGCCGAAACTGCTCCTTCTCGATGAGCCGTTTGGAGCGCTTGATGCCCTTACCCGGGGCAATTTGCAGGAAAAGCTGATGCAGATCTGCAATGAGCATCAGCTCACGGCCGTGATGGTCACCCACGATGTTGATGAGGCTGTGCTCCTCTCTGATCGCATCGTGATGCTCACCAATGGTCCCGGCTCCAGGATCGGTGGCATTCTTGAGGTCGATATTCCCCGGCCCCGTCAGCGCCTGGAGGTGGTGCATCACCCCAGCTACTACAGCCTTCGTTCTGAGATCATCTACTTCCTTAACCGCCAGAAGCGGGTGAAGCAATGGCAGGCCAAGCCCCACAAGGTGCTGGCTCGTCATGGTCTGGAAAAGGTGAACCTTGATCTTGGCTTCGTTCCCCTGGCGGCCTGTGCCCCGCTGGCCATCGCTGAAGCCAAAGGGCTGTTTGCTCGCCATGGCCTGGATTCCGTGCAGCTCGTGCGTGAAACCAGCTGGCGAGGGGTCACCGATGGCTTCCTCGACGGCACCCTCGATGCGGCGCTGATGCCCTCCGGTATGCCCGCCTGGATGACGGCGGGCGGGCATGGCGGTGATCCAACGCCAATTGTTTCAGCGTTGACGATCAGTCGCAATGGCAATCAGGTCACCCTCGCCAGACGGTTGGCCGATCAGGGTGTGCACTCCATTGAGGAGTACCGCGGTTGGCTTCAGAGCCATGACCGCGAACCTCACACCCTCGGCATCGTCCATCCTGCGTCGATGCACAACTTGCTCCTGCGTTACTGGCTGGCCGCAAGTGGTATCGACCCGGACAAGGATGTTCACCTGCAGACCATCCCTCCGGCGCAGATGCTGGCCGACCTCAAGGACGGTTCGATCGATGGTTACTGCATCGGTGAACCCTGGAATCTTCGCGCCAGCCTGGATGGCCATGGTGTTTCGATTGTCGGTGATCTGGAAATCTGGAATGGCCATCCCGGCAAGGTGCTCGGCGTGCGTGAAGACTGGGCCCTGGCCTATCCGAACACCCACATCGCTCTCACCAAGGCTTTGCTTGAGGCCTGTCAGTTCTGCGCTGATCCTTCCCATTGGGAGGAGATGGCTGAACTCCTCTCTGATCGCCGCTATCTGGGCATGAAGAAGGAGATGATCAGCTTCGGGGCCGGATCTGGGAGTGAGCGCGCAGTGCAAGGGAATCCCCATGCTTTACCCCATCACCAGTTCTTTGGTCCCGGGATTAATCGTCCCAGCCGTTCTGAGCACCTTTGGATTCTGACCCAGCTGGCCCGTTGGGCTGAGATTCCCTTCCCTCGGAATTACGTCGAGATTCTTGAGCGGATCTGCAATGTCAGTGTGTTCAGCACCGCAGTTCGCGAACTCGGATTCGAGGACATCAGCTATCAGCGTGGTCCTATTGAACTGTTTGATGGACGACCCTTTAACAGTGACGATCCGATTCGTTACCTCAATGAACTCTCCATCCATCAGGATTTCAGTATTGCCGAAATCGCCATGCCTCCGGCTCGAGCGCTCATCACTTGACGCCAGTTCTCTGGCGGTGTTCTCTGGATGGAGCGCCCGCTGCTGATGTCTGTCTCAGACCTTTTCATCCTATTGATGACCTCACACCCTTGTCAACTCCCCTCACTGAAACGATGAATCTTCTTTCCACCCACGCTCCTGGCGATCAAACTCACCGTGCTCCCGAATCTCAACCGTTATTGCGTTTCAATCAACTCGGGATGGCCTATGCGACTCCCTCAGGTCCGTATCCTGTCCTTGAGGGTATTAATCTTGAGGTTCAAACAGGAGAATTCATTTGTGTGATCGGTCATTCCGGTTGTGGCAAGAGCACGCTTCTGAATATGGTGTCGGGTTTCGCGAAGCCGACATCGGGTGACGTGTTGCTTCACGGCCAACCGATTCTGAGGCCGGGTCCCGATCGGATGGTTGTGTTTCAGGGCTATGCCCTGCTCCCCTGGCTGTCCGCTTATGACAATGTTCACCTGGCTATTGATTCTGTCAAGCCACAGTTGAGCGAGCGCGAGAAGCGTGAGATCGCGATGGAGCACCTGGAACTTGTTGGCCTCACGGCAGCGGCTGACAAGCTCATTACCCAACTCTCTGGTGGCATGAAGCAGCGGGTGGCCATCGCCCGTGCTTTGGCGATTCGTCCGGAGGTGCTGATTCTGGATGAACCCTTTGGCGCTCTCGATGCGATCACCAAAGAGGAGCTTCAGGAGGAGCTGCTGCAGATCTGGAATACCCAGAAGTGTACGGTTCTGATGATCACCCATGATATCGATGAAGCCCTGTTTCTTGCCGATCGAATCGTGATGATGACCAATGGTCCATCTGCTTCGATCGGTGAGATTCTCGAGGTTGATTTTTCCCGTCCTCGTAATCGTGAGGACATCATGGAGGATCCTCGCTATTACGAGCTTCGTAACCAGGCCCTCGACTTTCTCTACCATCGTTTCGCCCATGATCAGGACGAAGCGGTTTGATCCATTCCTGAAGGCTAGGGTGGCGTTGCTAGGGCTGAAACGTGCGATTGTCACCGATTTTGCGGTTGCTTACAAGGTTGCTCTTTCGGTGCCACTGCTCATCGTCGCCCTGGTGCAGCACCAATGGATCCATGTGGACCTCTTGGTGGTGGTCACGGCTCTCGTGTTGATGGCCGAGATCTTCAATACCGTGATTGAATCCTTATGCGATGTTATTGAGTCTGGCCATTCTGAGGTGATCGGCGGCATCAAGGACATGGCAGCGGCTGCCGTTGCTGTTGCTATCTTGGCCTGGTGCGCTGTTCTCGCCTTTGAGGTCATTGTGCTTTTTCATTGGGCATAGTGTTTTTGCTTTTCTCAGCTGTCCTTGTGCAGCCTGGTTGGCCTTCGTGTCTTCCGTTCCTGTTGTTTCTTGATTGTTGGTGATGGTGTTCTCTCCGCTTCGTCGTTGTCTTTATGGTTCGAGCTCCCTGGGGCAATTCGCCCCGCTGGTTCTTGCCCTCTCATCGGTTGCAGTGGCCTTGCCAGCTGATGCCCTGCCTTTTGATCCACTGGCCTCGTCGTTTCAGCGCTGGATCAATGACACCAGGCCTGGCATGCCTCAGCTTGCGATCGTCGTTCGGGAACTTGGCCGTTGTGTGGATCACAGCCAGCCGTCGTCCCCTTACCGATCACCGTCGTACACCTGTCTTCGGGGTGAGGTTGCCCTGCGGCAGGACCTTTCCAGGCGCTGTCCTCTGGATCGCATCAGTTATCTCCCTCGCCAGGAGCGTCTTAGGCTCTGGCCGATGCGTGCTTGTGCCTCCGCCAGTGTGATTCCCAGTTCAATTCTTGTTCGTGGCCGAGTATCGCTTGCAACGACGCCGATGCCTTGATCGCTCTTCCGTTCTGCTTTTGCTCAGTCCGCTTTGCGCCCCCTTGGCTCCGGTGGCCGAGGGCTGATGCTGTTCCCCTGCCGATCTACGGCGCTTTGAAGCAGCGATCAAGGCCTTCAGGGCAGCAGCCTGGACGCTGGCGTTCTTGCCCCCGTCTCTGCTTGTGTTCCGCCCTCTTGATCGTGTCGCGCTGGCGTTGATGGCTGGCCTGTGGGTGCTGGCTCCGGGCTTGAGCAGGGCCGGCGAAGCGGCGGCGGCTGATTCTGGGGTGGTTCGTGCGGCAGTCTTGCCGCCGATTGATCAGCACCTGATCGGCACCTTGCTGTTGCATCAGGCCGGTGCCCTGGTGTTGGCCGATCAGGCCATCCCCTGGCTGCAGGATCCACGGCTGCGTCATCTGGCGACCCTGATCCGCGAGCGCCAACGGCAGGATCAGGCCCTGCTCAGTCGTTGGTATGGCCACTGGTTTGGCCGCGAGGTGCCGACCTGGTCGCCGCTGGCTCTGAATGTGCCCGGGCTGGTGCTCGATCCGCAGGCCGTTGTTTCCGCCGTTGATCACGACCGGGCCTATGTGCGCCAGGTGGTTCCTTACCTTCGTTTCGGTCAGATGTTGGCGTTGCAGGCCCAGGTGCATACCGCCAGCCCTCAGTTGCTGAACCTGCAGCAGCAACTGGTGCTACAGCGCAGTACTGAGATCCGGCAGCTGGAGGCCTGGGCCGAGCAGCGCCGCGAAACGTCCCTGCCTGAGGCCGGCGTTCAGGCGGTGGAACGCTCTGACCAGCGTCCGTAGATCGCGGCAGGGGCCCCAGAGCGCCAGGCCCAGAGTTGATCGCCCCAGCTGAAGTGCCACCACTCCCCTGGGTGCTGGGCGAAGCCGGCGCCGGTCATGGCCCGCTGCAGCAGATCGCGGTGCTGCTGGTGGCGCAGCAGCTGCTCCCGTTCTTCACCGGGGGGCAGGGCCAGGGCCAGACGGCCGGGATGATCGGGTTCGGCGCTCGCCCCGATGGCATCGATCGCTGACCCCATCGCTGCGGCCTGCCCGCCTTGATCCACCAGGGTCAGATCAACGGCGGCGCCGGTGCTGTGGGGCGGTGGCGTGGCTGGATCTTCGCTCGGTGGTGCCCATAGCCGAGCCACTGCTTCGATCACCTGATCCCGCTCCCTGGAGGGTTGATCCTGATCCACACCCAGGCGGCGGCATTCACTGGCGAAGGTGTGCTCCACCATGAAGCGCTGCACCGCCACGGGGCGCCAGCCATCGAAGATCGCCAGCCTCCAGCCGCTGCGTTCCTGCTGCAGCAGGCGCTGGGCCGTGAGCAGGCGCTCGATCACCCCCTGCCGCAGTTGAAAGGGCGAGGCGCCGTTGCCATAGGGGGCACCGAGCGCCTGGTAGGGATGGGGCTCAAGCCGCAGCAGGTCCGCAGGCAGCGGCAACAGCGGCTCGCCGCTCTCGATCACCGGGATCGGATGCCACGGACGGCTGGCCCCTGAATGCATGGCCCCCTGGCCTTGACCCTGCCCCATTCAAGCGTCAGCAGCCTGTTGCAGTGCTGGATGCTGCTGCATGAACGCGGCTACCTTGTCGCTGCATGCGCTGTGTTGCAGTGGCCACTCTTTCCTCCCAGCAGCTGGATCGCCTGCTCGAGCGCTGGCAGGCTCCGGTGGCTGCGGCTGAGGCCGACGCCAGTTCCGCCCGCGATCGGCTGGTGGTGGCCCTGCAGCAGGCCGTGGCGACGGAGGGGCTGACCATTCCCGCCTCGGAGCTGCTGGCCGCTCTGCACAGCTACCGACTGCCCACCACCAACCTCAGCAACGAGCAGCTGCGGCTGCTGTTGACGGTGCTGCTCGGCGATCAGGCCCTGCGAGGCCGCGAGGCCTTCCGGCTGCTGGCCGCCGGCAAGACCACGATCTCCGTGGCCAGCCTTGAGCGCCTGCTCGACCTGTTTGAGATTCCGAGCGAGACCGCCAAGGCGATCGTGCTGGAGGTGGATCAGGACGGTGGCGAAACGATCAGCGCCCAGAAGTTTCTGGCCTACCTGCCGGAGACCTTCGATCCCCATCCCCGCGCCTATCGCGCCAACCAACCCGGCACCGCCTTCCAGGCCGTTCCGGCCCCGTCCGGTACGGCGACGGTTGCGGCGAACGCTGCCCTGGCTGGCGGCCAGGCGCCCCTGCGACCGGATCCTCAGGTCGCCGACGATCCGCGCCTGGGCACTTCACCGCTGCAGATGCAGATCGGCCTGTTCCGGTTGCTGCAGGGCGCGGCCTACCGCAGTTTCCGCGAAAGCTATTCCGCTAACTCGGAAACGCACCTGCGCGCCTACGACCTTCCCTACACGATTCCTGATTTCTGCCGCTTTGTGAATGCGGCCCTCGATTACTACCTGGCTCTGGGCCTTGTTGAAGCTGGAGCCGAAGCCCCCTTCGAGGAGCTGCGGGCGTCGGTGAACCGGGCCGAGGCGGAGCTGCGCGATCGCATGGCCCGCTGGGATCAGATCCCCCACACCGAGGCGATGCTGGAGGCCGAGGCGGTGCTCGAGCAAGAGCTGGAAGCGCTCGACCATCACCACCAGATCTTTGCCGCCCTGGTGGAGTTGCTGCTCAGTGCCGGATTGCTTGGCCACAGCCCTGAGTCGATCACCCTGGAGGATCTGCACCATCTCGAGCTGAACAGGCTGCGGTTGCTGGAGGACCACCATGAACTCAGCCGCAGCACCGAGTCTGGGGCCGGCGACGGTGCCAGCAGCGCCGTCAGCCGTCCCTATCTCGAGACCTGGCAGCGGGTGATCGTCGATGCCGGCGACAGCCACTTCGCGGGCTCGATCATGCCGACGGCCTACTGGTACGAGGAGTTCATGCCGCTGCTGCTGCGGGCCTGCAGTGTGCTGAGCGTTGACGATCTACGGGCCTGGGAGAGCACCACGGAGGCGGATCTCGATGCCTGGTTCGCCCGCACCGATGCCGAAGGCGAGTTTGATCGCTATGGCCTGGCGGTCAAGCATGGCTTCGCGGCCTGTTCGTTCACGGTCAAACGGGAGATCAAGCGGGCCTGGGAGCTCACCCGCCATTACCTCAACGGTGTTCAGAAGCGGCGCGAACGTCAGGAATTCGGCCGTGAATCCGGCTTCCTCTGCCAATACGTCGCTTTCCTGGATGTGTATCTCGGCCGCGATGACGTCGCGGCCAGCGAGATGCGGCTCAGCTTCCCCTACTACATCGGTCCGGCCACCTGGCGCTTCCTGCACACCAGCGCCGAGCTGGTGGCGGCCCAGCCCGCCGGAGTGCAGCAGCGCGGGGTCCAGGCGTTCAAGGCCTTCTTCGCCGCCTTCGCCACGATGTATCCCTGCCCGTACTGCCGCTTCCATCTCAACCGTTACGTGGTGCGTAACCGGGAGGTGACGATGTATCCGATCGAGTATCTGCTGCTCGGATCCACAGAAGCCACCCCCACCCTCGAGGTCACCGTGGCCGACAAGCTGGCTGTGATCGAGGACGGCGCCTCGCTGCGGCTCTTCCTCTGGAAGCTGCACAACACGGTGTCGTCGTCGATTGCCCGCAGCGAGGAGTGGTTCCACAAGGACGACAGCGCCTATTACACGACGCGCTATTGGCCGGGCCTCGATTCCGAGTTGGAGCGCGCCCATGCGCTGGCGATCGATTTGATCCGTCGCGACCGGGTGCAGCGCATCTACGGCGTCGTCAAGTCGGCGGTGCATCTCTCGATCCTGCGCGATGAACTGCAGCTCGCTTTGCACCAGGAGGATCTGGTGCAGCAGGCGCAGATCCGTGAGCGGGCCGCTGCGGCGATCAGCGCCGTGGAGCAGGCCGTGCTCCATTCCCGCTTCCTGCACGACAACTACCGCTACAACCCCGATCTGGCGCTTGAGCCGCCCCATTTCAGCCCGGCCGAGGAGGCCCTGGCCCGCAGTGGTTTCTTCACCGAGGTCTGAGGCGGCCAGAGCTGGCGAGCGGCGATCAGACGGGCATCTCCTCGCCCCGCTCTGACGCCGCGGCCGGCGGCCGATCGACGAGCACCGGTACCGGGCTGTGGCTCAGCACCCGCAGCGTTTCACTGCCCACCAACAGGGCGGCCAGGCCGGAGCGGCCATGGGAGGCCATCATGATCAGGTCGCAGCCGCGCCGTTCGGCGGCCTCCAGGATGGCGCGCCAAACGCAATCCGCTGCAACGCTCTCGGACTCGGCGTCCACCCCGGCGGCGTTGGCTTCGGCCACGGCGGCAGCGAGCAGCTGCTCGGCCTGCTGGCGCCGGCTTTCCTCGAAGCGGGCCGTGAGCTCGGCATCGAAGGCCACGGCCTCCAGTCCGTAGGGCAGCACGGCCGTCTGGGCATAGGCGCTGGCGCGGGCATGAAAGATGGTGATCCGGGCCTCGAGGGCCCGGGCGAGGGCCACGGCATGGCTGAGGCAGCGCTCTGATGGCGCGCTGCCATCGGTGGGGACCAGCAGGTGGTGATACATCGGCAGCGCAGGCGGACCCTGGGCCAGGCCCCGAGAACGTAGGCAGGGCCTGGCGGACGTCCGGATGCGCTCACGCAGTTGCTGCAGTTCGGTGACATCCCCACAAAGTTCGTTACAATCCTGAGAACGCTTGTAACGGATCCGTCATGGGAGAGGTCATCGATTTCGGGTCCGACTGGTCCTCCGTCTCCTCGCTGCTGTCCGCCCTGGTGAGCATGGCCGCCCTCGGCATCTATGCCATCACCCGTCCGAGCGGTGAAAACGATGACGACGATTCCTCTCCCGGCGGTGGTCTGATGCAGCCCGTGGCCTGATCAGGCCATCAGCCCGATCCGGGCCAGGGCGCGAGCGATCAGGTGGCCTCAGCCGGCGTCGCCCTGCCACGTTCGCCCAGCCCAAGGACGTCTGCTCGCGGGCCGCGTCTACGCATCACCCCTTGTTCTCTGGTGGGATCTCGCTGCCCGCCTGTAAGGCCGTCTTAAACTGCTGGCGGTAGGCGGCGGGTACCGCCAGCAAAAACAACCACCACCAGGCGGCCACGGCCAGCGCTGTTGCCGCCGACAGCCACCAGATCTGCAGCGCCAGCCAGCTCAGGGCCACCACGGTGATGCCGGTGCCGAGGATCGACCAGGGTTGGCACCACCAGGGCTTCTGCTCCCAGATCGAGGGGGATCTGTGGTCTGCTGCTGGGGATTGCGGCGATCCGTTCGCTTCGAGATCCGCCATCGTTTCAGCTCTCCCTCAGGAACGGGTGGGTCAGGGGGCAGGCTCCCTCGTGAGGGGCCATCGGTCCAAGGCCTGAGTCTCCTGAGCAGAGCAGCGTCTGGGGTCACCACGGAAGGCCTCCGCGGCGCTCCTCGAGCTTTGGCCTGGGGCCGCAACTCTCAGGGCTTCTGCAGCATCGCTGCGGGCACGTTGGCGCTGCCGGGGGTGTACGGCCGCTCCACGGTTGTTCCCTGACGGATCTGCTTCATCAGCGTTGTTTCCGCGGCCCGGTACTGGCTGTCCTTCTGGGTGCCGATGTCCTCGATCCGCAGGCGATCGACCTCCCGGTCGCCCATCTTGGCCACCACATCCGGGTCGATGCCGTGCTTGTGGATGTCGCGGCCGCTGGGGGTGAGGTATTTGGCGATGGTCACCGTCATGCCGGAGCCATCGGAGAGGCTCCGCACCGATTGCACCAGCCCCTTGCCGAAGGTCTTCTGGCCGACGAGCACGGCCCGGTGGTTGTCCTGGAGCGCGCCGGAGAGGATCTCACTGGCACTGGCCGAGCCCTCGTTGACGAGGATCACCAGCGGCTTGGTGGTCAGGGCATGGCCATTGGCCCGCTTCACATCCTGGATGCCATCGCGGGTGCGGGTGGAAACGATCGTGCCCTCGTTCAACCACTGGCGGGCGATGTCGACACTGGCCATCAGCAGGCCGCCTGGGTTGCTGCGCAGGTCGAGCACGTAGCCATCGACCTTTGGATCGAGGTCCTTGATCGCGGCCCGCATGTCACGGGAGGCATTGGCCGTGAACTGCTTGAGGCGGATGTAACCGATGCGGCGCCCATCGGCGCTGGTGTTGATCTGGTGTTCAACGGCGTGCAGCTCGATCAGCTCACGCACCAGTGGCAAGGTCAGGCTCTGGCCCTTGCGACGCAGGGTGATCTCCACCTTGGTGCCGGCCTGGCCCCGGATCAGCTTCACCGCTTCCTCGGTGCTCATGCCCTTGGTGCTGCGGCCATCGATCGCCGTGATCACATCCTTGGGCTGCACCCCGGCACGGGAGGCCGGTGACCCCTCGATCGGGGCGATCACGGTCAGCTCCTTGGTGCTCTTGTCGAGGCTGAGCTGCATCCCCACCCCGGTCAGCTCCCCGGAGGTGTCGATCTGCATCTCCTTGAATTCCCGCGGATCCAGGAAGCGGGTGTAGGGATCATCGAGGCTGCCGAGCATGCCGCGGATGGCGTCGTAGGCCTCCTTTGGGTTGCCATACGACCTGGCCAGCACGTCGTGGCGCATTTTGCGCCAGCGGTCCGGGGTGTATTTGCCGTTGATGTCCAGGTAGTCCCGGAAGACGATCTGCCAGGCCTGATCCATCACCTCCTTGGGGCTGTCGCTCACCGGCGAGATCGGCGTCGGAGCGCCGACCAGTTCTCCGGCAACGACGGCGGTGGCTGCACAGGCGCCCAATCCGACCAGCACACAGAGGCTGGCGCGACCGCTGGCCATCAAAGAGAGCCCTCGAAGAACTCGGGAATGTCTGTTCAAGGTAGCTCCGCCGGGGCGTGGCGTCGCGCTGTTGGTCGGCAGCGTCGCGATTGGAGCGTTGCCGTGGCCACAGGAGCGCGGTCAGCTGTCAGTGGCCTTGAGGCTGCAGTGCGTTGCGGCAGCAGTGGCTTTTCGGCAGCAGGGCTGCAGCGGCTGCGCCTATCAACGCCAGCGGATCAGGGATCGACCCAGCGGCCGTCTTCCTTGATCAGGGCGATCAGGGCCTCGACACCCTCGGCCTCGGGCACGCGCCGGATCTCATCGCGGCCGCGGTAGAGGGAGATCACGCCGGGCGTCTTGCCGACATAGCCGTAGTCGGCGTCGGCCATCTCGCCAGGGCCATTGACGATGCAGCCCATCACGGCGATGTCGAGACCGGTGAGGTGGGCGGTGGCGTTCCGCACCGTGTGCAGCACCTCCTCGAGGTTGAACAGGGTGCGGCCGCAGCTCGGGCAGGCCACGTATTCCACCATCGTCTTGCGCAGCCCCAGGGCCTGCAGGATCGAGTAGCAGACAGGAATCTCCTTCTCGGGAGCCTCGGTGAGCGACACCCGGATCGTGTCGCCGATGCCCTCGGCCAGCAGCGGTGCAATGCCGGCGGTGCTTTTGACGCGGCCGTAGTCGCCGTCGCCGGCTTCGGTGACGCCGAGATGGAGCGGGTAGTGGAAGCCCTCGGCATCCATCCGGTCGGCCATCATCCGATAGGCGGCCAGCATCACCGGAGCCCGCGAGGCTTTCATCGAGACCACGATGTTGTGGAAATCAAGGCGGTCGCAGATGCGGATGAATTCCATCGCGCTCTCCACCATCCCCAGGGGGGTGTCGCCGTAACGGAACAGCATCCGTTCCGCCAGGGAGCCGTGGTTGACGCCGATGCGCAGCGCCTTGTCCTGGTCGCGCAGCAGCTCCACCAGCGGCGCGAAGGTTTCTTCGATCCGGGCTCCGATCGCCGCGATCTCCTGATCGCTGAATTCGGTGCGGTTGGGGTCGGGCTTGTCGAAGACGAACAGGCCGGGATTGATCCGCACCTTGTCCACGTGTTGGGCCACCTCAAGGGCGATCTTCATGCCGTTGTGGTGCACATCGGCCACCAGAGGCACGGGCCGGTAGGTGGCTTCGAGGCGGCGGCGAATCTCACCCATCGCCTTGGCATGGGCCAGGGAGGGCACCGTGACGCGCACGATCTCGCATCCCGCCTCGTGCAGGCGGCGGATGCCGGCGGTGGCCCCTTCAATGTCGAGGGTGTCCTCATTGATCATCGACTGCACCACCACCGGGTGTTCGCTGCCGATCCAGACATCGCCGACGCGCACACTGCGGGTCTTGCGGCGGCGGCTCTGGGTGTTGTAGCGGGGG
>JBEDHF010000003.1:0-4903 GCA_041174245.1 Cyanobacteriota bacterium | reverse complement strand
CGGAGCTTGAGCAGGCCGCCGCTGAAGCCTGGAAGGATCCTGCCTTCACCGATCGGCTCAACCACCTGCTCCGCAACTATGTGGGGCGCCCCAATCCGCTCTATGAAGCCGAGCGGCTCACGGAGCACTACCGCCGAGCCGATGGCGGTCCGCGCATCTGGCTGAAGCGCGAGGACCTCAACCACACCGGCGCCCACAAGATCAACAACGCCCTCGGCCAGGCGCTGCTGGCCCTGCGGATGGGCAAGAAGCGGATCATCGCCGAGACCGGCGCCGGTCAGCACGGTGTGGCCACCGCCACCGTCTGCGCCCGCTTCGGGCTCGAGTGCGTCGTTTACATGGGCGCCGAGGACATGCGCCGCCAGGCGTTGAACGTGTTCCGGATGCGGCTGCTCGGGGCGACGGTGCAGCCCGTCACCGCCGGCACCGCCACCCTCAAGGACGCCACCAGCGAAGCGATCCGCGACTGGGTCACGAACGTGGAGACCACCCACTACATCCTGGGTTCGGTGGCCGGCCCGCATCCGTTCCCGATGCTGGTGCGCGATTTCCATGCCGTGATCGGTGAAGAAACCAAGCGCCAGTGCCACGAGGCCTTCGGACGCAACCCGGATGTGCTGGTGGCCTGCGTCGGCGGCGGATCCAATGCCATGGGCCTCTTCCACCCCTTTGTGGAAGACACCGCCGTGCGTTTGATCGGCGTTGAAGCGGCCGGGGAGGGCGTGCCCAGCGGTCGTCATGCCGCCACGATCACCGAGGGCCGGGTCGGTGTGCTGCACGGGGCGATGAGCCTGCTGCTGCAGGACGGCGACGGCCAGGTGCAGGAGGCCCATTCGATCAGCGCCGGCCTCGACTACCCCGGTGTCGGCCCCGAGCACAGCTACCTGAAGACGATCGGCCGCGCCGAATACGCCGCCGTCACCGATGACGAGGCCCTCGAAGCCCTGCAGCTGCTCTGCCGGCTGGAGGGGATCATCCCCGCCCTGGAGACGGCCCACGCCTTCGCCTGGCTCGACAAGCTCTGCCCCACCCTGGCGCCCGGCACCGAGGTGGTGCTCAACCTCTCCGGCCGCGGCGACAAGGACGTGAACACCGTGGCCGATCGGCTGGGCAGCGCCCTTGGCGGCTGATCGGCGGCGGATCGGCCTTCGGGCCCTCAGCCCAGCAGCCGCTCCAGGCAGGCGGCCACCGAGCTGACGGCGGCCCGGGCGGTGGCGTAGGCCATCCGCATCGGGCCCACCAGCGCCACCCGGCCGAGGCCGCCGTGGCCGCTGCGGTAGCTGGCCTGGACCACCGCACAGGCGCGCAGGGCGTCGTGCGGGTGCTCCGTGCCGATCCAGATGCCCCCCAGCGGCGCCGGACCCTGCTGTAGCAGCTGCTGGGGATCGCTTTCCACCAGCTGCAGCAAGGGCCGCAGTGAGGCGGTGCTCTGGAATTCAGGCTGGGCCAGCAGGCCGCCCAGCCCCATGGTGACGGCGTCGCGATGGTCGAGGTCGCTGGAGGCCCGATGGCTCTCGAGCCCCTGGCGGAGCACGGCGCCACTGGTGCTGAGGTGCTGGGGCAGCCGCTGCCAGTCGAGATGGCCCCCCTGGCCCTGCTGCAGTTGCTCCAGGGCCCAGCGCTCCAGGGCCGGCAACTGGTCCGCCGCCCGATGCGGCAGGCGCAGGTTGAGGCTGCTGGCGGTGGCGATGCCCTCCACCAGAAACACCAACAGCCGGTCGCCGCTGGGCACCAGCCGCAGGGTCTGCAACCGTGGCTGGGGCCGCTGCGGCCGCGTGATCAGGCTGAGCAGGCCGGTGAGATCGGCCAGGCGCCGGCTCAGGTGCAGCAGCAGGTCGTCGAGGGCGGCCCAGCGCAGGCTGAGGCCGGCCAGCTCCCGGTCCAGCTGCAGGGCGGCAGCGCCGGGTGCCGGCAGCAGTTGATCCACGAACAGCCGGTAGCCCTGCTGGCTGGGGATGCGGCCGGCGGAGGTGTGCGGCTGGGTGAGCAGACCCCGCTGCTCCAGGGCGCCCATCGCCGAGCGCACGGTGGCGGCACTGGCGGGCAAGGCAAAGCGGCGCACCAGGGCCTGGCTGCCCACCGGTTCGATCGTGTCCACGTAGTGACGCACCGTGGCCTGCAGCACCTCCTGTTGACGGCGGGGCAGGGTCGGCAAGGCGGCGATGCGGCACCAAGGGATCAAAGTGATCCTAGGGGCGGCGTCCTGGGTGTTGCTCCGCACCGATCCCCTGAGACAGGCTGCGGGCCCTGCCGCGTTTGGCGGCATGCGGCTTGCGCCTGGCGGCTGCTGACTGGCTGCTGCTGACGGGTCGCTGGTGCTCAGTAGCGCGGCACGGAGGGGTCGACCGTCGCGCTCCAGGCATCGATGCCCCCCTGCACGTTCCAGACATCTTCGTAGCCCTGGGCTTCGATCAACCAGCAGGCCAGCTGCCAGCTGCGAACACCCGCATGGCAGAGCACCGCCACCGGTTGATCGCGGCGCAGCCGCTGCTCGAGGTCGCCGATCCACTCCTGGGAGCGGCTCAGGGGCAGGTGCAGCACCGGCTCGCGCAGCCGGGCCAGGGCCAGCTCGCCGTCTTCACGCACATCCACCAGCTGAATCGGCTCCCCGGCCGCCAGGCGCGCCTGCAGTTCGCGGGGCTGGATCGGCTTCGGGGCGGCCATCGCTGCTGGCTTGCTGGTTTCCTACTGTGGACCGGCGCCGCTTCACCGCCGCCTCACCGCCACCCGGCGTCGCCTCACAGCCGCCCACTGGGCTGCCAAATCGGGCCGCCATGCATAAAGATGAGGCCACCGCAGCTCATGGCCCATGAAGGCCCGCCCCTTTCTGGCGCTGGTGTTGGCGGGGGTTCTCGCCCTGCTGTCCCTCGGCCTTGGTAGTTGGTGGTGGGTGGTGCGGCGCAGTCCGCTCCATCTGCAGCACCAGCCCCTGGCGGTGCCCCTGGCCTCCCGCTTCGTGCCCCGTCAGGCCCCGTTGACGCTGCACCTGCTCACCGCCCCCGACCAGCTGGAGGGCTACGCCAGGGCCGTGACTCCCGGCCGGCAGCGCCGCCAGGCGGCGGCGGCCTTGGGCCGCCTGCGCGATGGCGCCTTCGCGGTTGCCGGACTCGATTACGGCCAGGAGCTGGCCGGCTGGATCGGGGATCAGACCACCCTTTCGCTGTTCAGTCCCCAGCCCGGGGCCGCCAGCACCGGCTGGGTGCTGGCCCTGCGCAGCCGCGATCCCGAGGGTGCGCGCCATTTTCTGCAGCGCTTCTGGCAGACCCGCAGCCTGGCGGGCACCGATCTGCAGGTGAGCACCTACCGCGGCATGGGCCTGATCAGTGGCCGCGGCGCCCTGGTCGGCCAGGAGATCCGGCCCCTGGCTACCGCCCTGATCGACGACGACCTGGTGCTGATCGCCTCCGGTCGCGGCGTGCTGGAGCAGGCCCTGGATGTCTCCCAGCTGGAGGAGCTCAACCAGGCCGCCAGTCCACAGTTTCAGCAGGCCCTCGAGCGTCTCGGTGAAGGGGCGGCCCTGATCACGGCCCGGCCGGAGGGTCTGCAGGCCTGGCTGGGGCTGCCGGCGGGCCCTGCCCTGGATGCAGCGCGTCCGGATCTGGTGCTCTCCCTGCGACCGGATGGGCGCACGATGGTGCTCGATGGCCTGGTGGCGCTCGCCCGGCCACTGCCGCCGCTCGAGCGGGCAGCGCCAGTGGATCTCAGCGGCGCCCTGCGCGCTGGCCCCAGCAGCCTGGCCCTGCTCCAGGATCCGGCCCAGCTGCTCGGCCAGGCGCCAGCCTCCTCCCTGCCGGCCACGTCCTCGCCCGCGCCAGCATCCTCGTCTGCACCAGCATCTGCGCCTGCATCAGCGTCTTCGTCTGCGACTGCGCCTTCCCCGGAGCCTGCGTCTTCCCCGGAGCTGATGCCAGGGTCCGCCACCTCCGAATCCGAGCCGCTGCCGTCGAGCCCGCCCAGTCAGCCCCAGACACTGGCCTGGGCGGAGCTGCTCGCCCCGACCCTGCAGGCGTTGCTGCAGGCCGAGCCCGGCCCGCTGCCGTCCCTGGTGGCGGCGGCAGACCACGGCCCGCTGCTCTGGAGCCATCTGCCGCAGGGCTGGCTGCTCGGCACCGCGGCCAGTGCCGTGCCGCCTGAGCGGCTGGAGGAGCCCCTCAGGGCCCAAGGGTTCGCTGCAGCCCCCCTGAACGTGGCCAAGCAGGTGGTGCAGGCCTGGGCGCGCCTGGAGATCAGTCCCCGCAAGGGCGACAGTGAGCATCTGGAGGCCGGCCTGGCCGGCGTCCGGCTGCTGCAGGGCCCCCTGGCCTGGTGGGCTGAGGGTCTGACGGTCCTCGAGAGCCAGCTGGCGGAGCCCAGCAAGATCGCCGAGCGCGAACGCAGCGATCGCCTGGCCCAGCTGGAGGCCCTCGATCACCCCCAGGCGCCCATCCGCCTGGTGCTGGCCGCCGAGCCAGCCCAGGAGCTGCTTCGGCACTGGCAACCCTGGCGGCTGCTCGGCAGCCTCGCCGGCGGCAGCCTGCGCCAGTCGGTGCAGGGCCTGGCCGTCAGCCTGGAACCGGAGCCGGCCCTGGCGGCGTCAGAGGGCGCCCTGCGCCTGCAGGCCAGGCTTGATCTGAGCTGATCGCCGGGAGGAAGGGGCCATGGCCGGCCGAGAGCTGCTGCTGCTGCGCCACGGCATCGCCGAGGCGCGGGCGCCTGTGCCGCCGCAGGATCCGCACGAGGCCCGCCGCCGCGATGCGGCCCGCTGCCTGACCGAACGCGGCCGGCAGCGCACCCAGGCGGTGCTGCAGCGCCTGGTGGCCCTGGGTTTCGCTGGCGATCACCTGCTCACCAGCCCCCTGCAGCGAGCTGTGGAAACGGCGGAGCTGGCCGTGGAGGCGGGACTGGCGCCAGCGCTGGAGCTGGC
>JBEDHF010000002.1:0-7913 GCA_041174245.1 Cyanobacteriota bacterium | reverse complement strand
CACCAAAGCCGGCTGGATCCATGCCGGCATCCTCGGCAGCCTGCTCTGGGGCTGCCTCGGTGCGCCCGGCTGGCTGGCGGTGGTGGCCTATCTCGGGCTCGGCACCGGCGTGACCCGCCTCGGTTTCCGCCAGAAACAGGCCGCCGGCCTGGCGGAAGGGCGCGGGGGGCGCCGCGGCCCGGAGAACGTCTGGGGATCCGCGGCCGTCGGCACGGTGCTGGCCCTGTTGTGCACCCACAGCAACGACGCCACCCAGCAGTTGCTGCTACTCGGCTTCGCCGCCAGCTTCGCCGCCAAGCTCGGCGACACCTTCGGCAGCGAGATCGGCAAGCGCTGGGGCCGGCACACGCTGCTGATCACCAACCTGCGGCCAGTGCCCCCCGGCACCGAGGGGGCGATCAGCCTCGAGGGCACCGCGGCCAGCCTGGCCGGCAGTGCCCTGATGAGCAGCGTCATCACCGGCCTCGGCCTGGTGCAGGGGGCCAGCGCCTGGCTGCTGGTCACCCTGGTGGGCCTGGCCGCCACGCTGCTGGAAAGCGTGATCGGCGCCACGGTCCAGGGCCGGATCGCCTGGCTGAGCAATGAGCTGGTCAATGGCCTTCAGACGCTGCTGGCCGCGCTGCTGGCGATCGGACTGGCCCAGGCGCTGCGACTGGCCTGACGCAGCGCGTCCAGCAGCTGCGCGAGCCGACGCCGCAGGAAGACAGGGCTGCGGCCATCGGCCTCGGCGAGCTCAGCCCAGGAGCGCTGATCGCGATAGCGACCCAGCAGCAAGCGCCGATCGGCGGGGGCGAGCACGGCCAGCTGGCTGCGCAACCAAAGCAGGGCAGGATCCGCCGCCGCGGGGCCGGGATCGGCCAACTGATCCACCAGGGCCTGGGGCTGGCCATCCTCCTGGGGCACCCGCTCATCGAGGCTGCGCAGACGCAGGGCCTGATGCAACCGCCGCGCCTCCTGCAGCCGCTCCGGCCGTACCCCCAGAGCGGCGGCCAGGGCCCGATCGTTGAGGGCAGGCAGACCGCTCTGGCGACGTTGATCCTGCAGCCGCAACGCCCGCACCTGCAGGCTGCGCAGGCGATGGGGACTGCGCAGGGCCTGGTGGCGATCGCGCAGGTAGTGCTGCATGGTGCCGCGGATCGCCGGCACGGCATAGGTGCTCAGGGCGCCGCTGCGCTCCGCCTTGAAGCCCTGAACGGCCTGAATCAGACCGAGACAGCCGAGCTGAAACAGATCATCAAAGGCCAGATCGGTATGGCGGGCCTGGGTGCTGGCGATGCGGGCCACCAGGGGCAGGTTGGCGGCAACCACCGCGTTGCGGCGCTGGATGGACGGGTTCTGGCCGTAGCGCCGCAACAGGCGCTGGTTGAGAAGCAGGGGGGCTTCAGCCCCGGTGAACGAAAAACGGGCCATGGAGGCAGAGGGAAGGTCCGTGAATTCACCGTCGTTGCCAGAGCGGATCCTGGGATCACCCATTTGGATAGTGGATCTTCACCCGATTGGGTGAGGACAAAAGCGGCGCCGGCGCTCAGGCCTTGAGCCCAAAAGCCCCGTTCACCAGCCCAGGCCTGGGGTCACCAGCTCCAGGGGCTGCAGATCGGCCCAGCGCAGCAGCGCAGGCCAGCGCCGCAGCCGCTCATACACCCGCCGGTGGCCCTCAGGGTTGAGATGCAGGCCATCGGCATCGAGGCACTGCGGCCAGAGCGGATCCTCCAGAAAGGCTTCCAGCAGGGGCAGGAAGGGCAGATCCAGCTCCTGACAGACCTCCTGCAGCACCGCCTCGTAGCGGCGGCAGGCGGCTAGGCTGTACCAGAGCACCCCGGCAAAGGGCATCGCCTCCTCCAGCACCGGTGTCAGCCCCAGCACCAGCACCGGCTGCTCCCGGGCCAGCGGCCGCAGCAACTGCTCCAGGCCGAAACGGAAGGCCTCCGGCTCCAGTTGATGGCGACCATCGAGGCGACCGACGCGGGCGGTGTCATTGAGGCCCACCGACAGCAGCACCCCCTGGGGCCGCTGCCGACGCAATTCGCCGCGGCAGGCCAGCTCCGCCGGCAGCCGGGCGGCGACCCGCTCCAGGCCATCGCCGCGCACGCCGAGCGGGTAAAGCACCGGTCCTGCGGGCAGCCCCATCCAGTGGCGCCGCAACCGCTCGCACCAGCCGCCCTCCTCGGGATCCCCCCAGCCGTAGACGCCGCTGTCGCCGATCACCACCAGCTTCTTCGGAACCGCAGCACTCATCGATTCAGCAAACGGTGGCGCAGGCGGTCGCTGAGATCCTCTCCCAGCAGGGTGAGGGTGGCATACACCGCCAGCAGAGCCAGAAGCTGATGCCAGGCGAAGGCGCTCAGGGCCTCCTGCAGCTGGCTGCCGAGACCCGACGCGCCAACCAGGCCCACCACCACCGTTTCCCGGAGGATCACATCGCTGCGGTAGGCGCCATAGGCCAGATAGCTGCGGGCCAGGGCGCTGAAGCGTCCGTGCAAGAGCGCCAGCCGCGGACCGGCCCCGGCCAGGAGCAGCGCCTGCTCGCTGGCACCGCCCTCAGGCCCGGTGGCCTCGGCCGATTCGAGCAGCAGCCGGCCAAGGATGCCGAGGTTGTGAAAGCCCAGCGCCAACGCCGCCGGCAGCACCCCCGGTTGCAGCACGAACAGCAGCAACAGGGCCGTGAGCGGCGGCGGCAGCAGCCGCCCGAAGGCCCAGACGAGCTGCAACAGCCGCCGCCCCCAGGGCCAGGGCGCCACCAGCAACAGCAGCAGCGGCGCCACCCCCACCGCCAGGGCCGCCGCCACCAGAGTCAACACCAACGTCGAGCGAATCAGCGAGGGCCAGGGCAGCGCCAGCGCAGACTCCCAGCCATCGCTGATCGGCGGCAGGGGCTGCCCGTGCAGCAGGGCGAGCGGATCGACGCCGAGGCCGCGGCCCACCAGCAGCAGCAGCGGCAGCAGCAGCAGCGCCGCCAGCAGCAGCTCCCGGCCATGGCGGCCGACGGCGGCAGCGCCCAGCTGCCAGCGGGCCGGCATGCCCCAGCGGCGCCGCAGCACCCCCACCACTGTCTCCAGCAGCAGCATCACCGCCAGCAGCAGCCAGAGGCCGCTCCAGAGTTCATGGAACTGCAGCGACTGCAGGGTCAGCTTCAGATCGGTGCCCAGACCGCCCAAGCCGAACACCCCGAGCAAGGTGGCACTGCGCAGGGCGCACTCCAACCGGTAGCCGCCATAGCTGAGCAGACCGGGCAGCAACGGCGGCCCCAGGGCGGTGAGCAGGGCGGGGCCAGCCGGCACACCGGCGGCGGTGAGGGCCTGCAGGCTGCGGCGCGGCAGGGCATCGAGCAGATCGCTGACCACGCGGGCCACCAGGGCCCCATAGGGAAGGGCGATCGCCGCCACGGCCACAGCGGGCTGGAGCCCCACCAGTTGCAGCAGCAGCAGCCCCCAGATCAGTTCATGGATCGAGCGCGGCAGAGCCAGCAGGCGCCGGATCAGGGCTGCGGGCCAGGCGCAGCCGCAGACACTCAGCCACACCACCCGGGCGCTGGCCACGCCAAGCACCACACCAAGCACCAGGCTCGCCGCCCAGCCGAGCAGGGCCATCCCGGCGGTGATGCCAAGGCCGTGCCAGAGGGAGGCGAGCAGGGCGGGATCGAGGGATGGCGTCAGGGCGGCCCCGGCGAACTGGCCGATCAGATCAAGGCCGCCGCCATGGATCTGCGACGGTGTCAGCAGCAGCACCGGCAGCAGCACCAACGCCGGCAGCAACGGCAGCAGCGGCGCTGCGGGCCTGGCCTGCAGGAGAGAGGGCGGCGAGGTTGTCATCCGCCAGCTGGGGCCTCGGCGCCTGAAGGGGCCGGGTGCTCGGCGGCCTGGAAGGCCAGCGTCGCGTTGGCTCCCTGGGCATCAGCGCCGTAGAGATCGGCCAGATCCGCCGGCGAGAGCTGGGCGGGCGGCCCCTCAAACACCAGCCGTCCCTGGCGCAGGGCGATCACCCGATCGAACCCCTCCAGCAGATCGGGACGGTGCAGGCTGAGCAGCAGCGCCCGGGGAGCCTCGGCCTGGGCCAGCAACAGATCCAGCAGCTCCCGCGCCAGGCGGGGATCGAGGCTGGAGAGCGGCTCATCGGCCAGCAGGAGCGTGGGCTGCTGACGCAACAACCGCGCCAGCGCCACCCGCTGGCGTTGGCCGCCCGAGAGCTGTTGCACCGATTGATCGAGCAATGCCGGATCGAGATCAAGCTGTCGCAGCACGGCGCTGCAGGCGGCACTCTCCAGGGGCAGCAGCAGGTTCAGCAGCGCCCGCGGCCAGCCCCAGTGGGCCAGCCGGGCTGCATTGAGGTTCTGCTGCACGCTCAGCTCCTCGATCAGGCGCAGGTCCTGCCAGAGGGTGCCGATTGCCGCCTGCTGGCGGCGACGGCGACGGCCGGACCGGGCTGGCGGCTGCCCCTGCCAGAGCACCGCACCGGCACTGGGGCTGAGCAGGCCATTGGCCACCGCGATCAAGGTGCTCTTGCCTGAACCGCTGGCGCCCAGCAGGGCGACACGCTCACCGGCCCGCAGTTGCAGGGAGATCCGATCCAGGCGGGGCTGGCCGCGGCCAGCCACCAGCACCTGGCGCAGTTCGAGCACGGGAGGCGGGGAGCTCAAGCGCAACGGGCCCATCTCCCCACCATCGTGCCTGGCCAGGGACCCGGGCCCGGCTGGGCCCTGGCCTCAGCGGATGCGGCCGATCTGGCGGCCCACCTGCTCGATCTGGCCGTAGTCGGCCGGGTCGGCGGTGGTGAACTGCTGAGCGCCGAACAGACTGAGGATCTGCTTGCGCTGCGGCGTGGTCGGCTTCCAGTTCAGGATCGCCACCTGCAGGCGGTTGGTGAACCCCTTGCCGAAGCGGCGATCCAGGCCGGGCTGGGCGATCCAGTGGTAGTCGGGATAGCCCGGGGTGCGCCAGATCACCAGCACCCGATCGCGCTTCACCTTGCCCTCGCGCAGGCTGCTCTTCCAGACCTGTTCATTGACGGCGCCGGCGTCATAGGCGCCGCTCTGCACCAGGGCGATCGTGGCGTCATGGCTGCCGCTGAAGCCGGGGGCGCCACCGGCGAAATCACTGAGCTTCACCCCGGCCTTGCCCAGGTAGTACTGGGGCATCAAGCGGCCTGAGGTGGAACTCTCAGAGCCGAAGGTGAAACGGCGTCCCTTGAGCTCGACCAGGCCGTTGACGTTGCGCACCTGGCGCAGACCGCTGGCGGTGTTGGCGATGAAGACCGAATGGAAGGCGGCATCGATGTCGCGCTGGGCCAGCACGCGGGCACCGGGCTTCTGCAGACGCGCCTGCACGCCGGTCAGACCGCCGAACCAGACCAGATCGAGGTTGCCGGTGCGAAAGGCGGAGATGGCAGCGGTGTAGTCGGTGACAGGGACGTACTGCACATCGACCCCAAGCTGCTGGCTCAGATCCTGAGCCACCAGGCCATAGAGGCGGTTGAGCTTTTCAGGGCGCTGATCGGGAATGGCACCGATGCGAAGCACCGGCCTGGTGCTGGCGGGCTGGGCAGCAGCCGGCAGCGGCAGCAGCGGCGACACCAGCATCGGGGCAGCAACGACCGCCGGCAGCAGGCTGAGGGACAGACCTGTCAACACGGCGGTCAGACGTTCTCGAAGGGCCATCGGACGAAGGGGACAATCACAGGGAAGGAACCAGGAGCGCGCCGAGCCATGGCTGAGGCCGGCCGGCGCTCCTGCATCAATCCTGCAGGCCGATCGCTCCCCTGGCCACAGACCCGGCCCCGGGGCCTGCACCCTGGAAGGCTTGCGGGCTGGAGCCGGGGCCCAGAGGCAAGGGCGAAGGGTTCAGAGCGTGGTCAGGAAGCGCTGCAACCGCTCCAGACCGTCGTGGAGCGTGGCCGGTCCAGCGGCGCAGGAGAGGCGGATGCAACGGTCGTCGCCGAAGGCCACCCCCGGCACCACCGCCAGGCCCTGCTGCTCAAGCAGACGGTTGCAGAAGCTCATCGAGTCGAGGCCGGTGACGCTCACATCCGGGAAGGCATAGAACGCCCCTTCAGGGGGCAGAAGCGTGAGCTGGGGCATCGCCTGAAGCCCCGCCACCAGCAGCTGGCGCCGCTGGCTGAACTCCTGGGCCATCTGCTGCACGCAATCGCGCGAACCGCTGATCGCCGCCAGGGCTCCGAACTGGGCAAAGCTGCAGACATTGCTGGTGCTCTGGCTCTGCAGGGCACTGGCCGCCGCCACCACCGCCGGCGGACCGGCGAGCCAGCCGATGCGCCAGCCGGTCATCGCCCAACCCTTGGCGAAGCCATTGACGATGAAGGTGCGATCGGCAAGATCGGGGGCAATGGCCGCGAAGCTGTGGTGCTCCTGCCCCGGCGCCAGCAGGAATTCGTAGATCTCATCGCAGACCACGGCCACCTGGGGATGGCGGCGCAGCACCGCAGCGATCGCCTCCAGCTCATCGCGGCGCAGCACCATGCCGGTGGGATTGCCCGGGCTGTTGAGCACCAACAGCTTGCTGGCGGGGGTGATCGCCGCCTCGAGCCTGGCGGGATCCAGACGGAAGCCATCGGCGGCGGTGCTGGGAATCAGCTGCACGCTGGCGCCGGCCAGCTGGGCGATTTCCGGGTAGCTGAGCCAGAACGGTGAGGGCAGCAGCACCGCATCGCCGGGGCCGAGCAGCACCTGAAACAGGTTGTAGAGCGCCTGCTTGCCGCCATTGGTGACCAGCACGCCGGCCGCTTCGGTGGGCACCCCGTTCTCCAGGCTGAGCTTGGCGGCGATCGCCTCGCGCAGGGCGGGCTCACCGGCCACGGGGCCGTAACGGGTCTGCCCCGATTCGAGGGCGGCGGCGGCAGCCTGGCGAATGAAGGCCGGGGTATCGAAATCCGGCTCGCCGGCGCTGAGGCTGCAGATGTCATGCCCCTCGGCGCGCAGCTGCTTGGCGCGAGCAGCGATCGCCAGGGTGAGGGAAGGCTGCAGAGCCTGCGCCCGATCAGAAAGCGTCAACGGGCCCGGCATCGGTGCAGGCGCTGCAGCAGCTGGTTCCATCCTGCCCTACGCCTTTCCCCAAAACCGTTCACCGCGACCGAAGCGAGAGCCCGGCTGACGGGGATGGCGGAGGGCTCAGCACAATGGGGCCCTGCCGCCTGGCCGGGGTGCCCTCACGCTCACAGCCTCAGCCTGATCGGCTGGACGCAACCCGCAACAGCCCCCCTGGCCTCCCCTCAGGCAGTGACGGCAGCGGGGACGTGATCACTGACGTTGCGGCCCTGACCCAGCAGTGCCAAGGCTGCCAGGCCTGCCCGCTGGCCGCCAGCCGCCAGCAGGTGGTGGTGGGGCGGGGCAACCCGCAGGCGCGGCTGCTGTTGATCGGCGAGGGTCCCGGAGCCGAGGAGGACGCCAGGGGCCTCCCCTTTGTGGGCCGCTCCGGTCAGCTGCTCGATCGGCTGCTGACGGAGGCGGGCCTGGACCCTGCGCGCGACCTCTACATCGCCAACATCGTCAAATGCCGGCCGCCGCAGAACCGCCGGCCGACGGCCCAGGAGATGGCGGCCTGCCGCCCCTGGCTGGACCGGCAGATCGCCCTGATCGATCCCCCCTTGATCCTGCTGGCCGGAGCCACCGCCGTGCAGGGGCTGCTCGGGATCAAGGGCGGCATCAGCCGCCTGCGCGGGCAATGGCAGCCCTGGCAGGGGCGGAAGCTGCTGCCGCTGTTCCATCCCGCCTATCTGCTGCGTCAGCCGCGCCGGGGACCGGGCCAGCCGATCGACCTCACCCTCGGTGATCTGATCAACGCCCGTGGGCACCTGCAGGCCCTCACCGATCCAGCAGGTGCCTGAACGGCGCCACCGCTGTCGTCGGTTCAACGGCGGATGTGACAGGCTTGCACCACCTCCCCGGCCCCCCCGATGACCGGCAC
>JBEDHF010000001.1:0-26242 GCA_041174245.1 Cyanobacteriota bacterium | reverse complement strand
GTCGTTCCCCGCCCCACCGCTGCCGCCCGTTCCATGACCTCTGCCACCAACGTCACCACCGCCCCGGAGATTCTGATGGTGGCCACAGCCACGGGCGGTGAGGTCGTGGTCAAGCCCCGTCGAAGCAAAAAAGCAGAGGCTGCCGCTGACGGCGCCGCCAGCAACGAAAGTGCCAAACCGGCAGCCAAGGCGAAAGCGAAGCCGAGCAGCGGCAAGACGATCGATCTGACCGACCTCGCCAAGGCAGCCCCGAAGACCAAGGCCGCCAACGGTGTCAGTCCCACCAAGACCACGAAGGCCAGCACCACCAAAGCCTCAGGCACCAAGAGCACCGCTGCCAAGGGCAGCGGCACCAAAACCGCAGCGAAGTCCACGACCAAGGCCAGCCCGAAGACAGCTGCCAAAGCCACCAAAACCGAAACCAGTGCCGCTGCGGTGGATCTGGAAGCCTCGGCCGATGCTCTGCTGCAGGCCGCCGAAGGTGGCGCCGACAAAGCGAGCGAAGACAAAAAAGCCGCCAAAGCTCTGGCCAGCATCAAGGTGGGACCGAAAGGCGTCTACACCGAGGATTCGATCCGGGTCTATCTGCAGGAGATCGGCCGCATTCGCCTGCTGCGCCCGGACGAAGAGATTGAGCTGGCCCGCAAGATCGCCGATCTCCTGCAACTGGAGGAACTGGCGGCACAGTTCGAGAGCGACAAGGGACAGCTGCCCGACATGAAGGAATGGGCGGCCCTGGTGGACATGCCACTGATCAAGTTCCGCCGCCGCCTGATGCTCGGACGCCGGGCCAAGGAAAAGATGGTTCAGTCGAACCTGCGCCTGGTGGTCTCGATTGCCAAGAAATACATGAACCGTGGCCTCTCCTTCCAGGATCTGATCCAGGAGGGCAGTCTCGGCCTGATCCGGGCGGCGGAAAAATTCGACCACGAAAAGGGGTACAAGTTCTCCACCTATGCCACCTGGTGGATTCGCCAGGCGATCACCAGGGCGATTGCCGATCAAAGCCGCACCATCCGCCTGCCGGTGCACCTTTACGAAACGATCTCCAGGATCAAGAAAACCACCAAGACCCTCAGCCAGGAATTCGGCCGCAAACCGACGGAAGAGGAGATCGCCGAAAGCATGGAGATGACGATCGAGAAGCTTCGCTTCATCGCCAAGTCAGCCCAGCTGCCGATCTCGCTGGAAACGCCGATCGGCAAGGAGGAAGACTCCCGCCTTGGTGACTTCATCGAAGCCGACATCGAAAATCCTGAGCAGGACGTGGCCAAGAACCTGCTGCGCGAAGATCTCGAAGGAGTTCTGGCGACCCTGAGCCCGCGCGAGCGCGACGTGCTGCGTCTTCGCTACGGTCTCGATGACGGTCGGATGAAGACCCTCGAAGAGATCGGCCAGATCTTTGATGTCACCCGGGAACGCATCCGCCAGATCGAGGCCAAGGCGCTGCGCAAGCTGCGTCACCCGAATCGTAATGGTGTTCTGAAGGAATACATCAAGTGAGGAGTCCCGTCTGCATACGGAGCCCGGCCACGCGCTGATGGTGTTCACCGACGCAACGAATGCTGGCCTCCTGCGGCTGTCGATCGTTCTTCCCACCTACAACGAGCGGGGCAATATTGAAGCCCTGCTCCAGCAACTGCTTGGCATCAAGGATCGCTACAACCTTGAGCTGCTGGTGGTTGATGACGACTCCGCTGATGGCACCGCCGAACTGGTGCGCGAACTGGCGCACCGACACCCTGAGATACGCCTGATCCGACGGGTTGGCCGCGCCGGTCTGGCCAGCGCCATCAAGGAGGGGCTGCTCGATGCCACCGGTGATCTGGCGGTGGTGATGGATAGCGATGGCCAGCATGAGCCCAGTGCCGTGCTGCGGGCCCTCGACACCCTGCAACGGGAAGGGGTGGATCTGGTGGTGGGCACCCGCTTTCACAGCGACGCCAGCATTCAGGGGTTGAGCGGTCGTCGTGAGAAGGGCTCCACCTGGGCCAATGCCGCTGCCCGCTTCAGCCTGGCGCGCGCCTACCGGCAGCTGAGCGATCCAATGTCCGGGTTCTTCGCCGTGCGGCTCGATGCCGTGCTGCCGGTGGTGCGAGCCGTGGATGTGAACGGCTTCAAGTTCCTCTACGAACTGCTCGCCGTCTGCCGTGGTCGCTTGCGGGTCGACGAGGTGCCGCTGACCTTTCAACCGCGCACCTACGGCGAGTCGAAGCTTGATCTGGCGATCTTCTGGGATTTTCTGATCTCGCTGCTGCACAGCCTCTGCCTGCGGCTGCTGCCGCGTCGGGCGATCAGCTTCGCTCTCGTGGGCGGCAGCGGTGTGGTGGTGCAGCTGGGGGTGACCCATGTCCTGCTCAGCCTCAGCGACCACCCCCTCAAGGGAGCGGAGTCACTGGCACTGGTGGGCGCCCTGACCGCCGCCTGCTCGAACTACCTGATCAACAACGCCCTCACCTTCCGCTTCAACCGCCTCAAAGGGCTGGCCCTCCTGCGCGGCCTGGTGCGATTCCTGATGGTCTCGAGCCTGCCGATGGCCGCCAACGTCGGCATCGCCCAGCTGCTGGTAAGGCTCTCACCCGCCGATCCACTGATCGCCCAGCTCGCCGGCATCCTGGTGGTCTTCGTCTGGAACTACGCCGCCTCCTCACGCTTCGTCTGGAACACCCCCTGAGGGGCTGACCTCGCCGCTGCAGGCTGACGCCAGAGCTGGCTGGCCCCCCTGTTGCAGGCTGGCGACAGCCCCGGCGGGGCAGGGGCGATGACGCCGATCAGCCGCAGGCCATGCAGAGACAAAGCAGAGGCCCAGGAGAGATCACAAGGGGCAGCACCGCTCTCCACCAGTTGCCCAACCGGGCCCATCGGTTCCCAGCGGAACCATCCGTGCCAAGCGGACCCCTCGGTGCCCAACTGTGTCCAGGCCAACCAGACCAAGCAGGCGGCAGAGTGGGCGGCCGTGACTCCGACGCTGTGCCGATGAGCAGCACCATCACCCTGAACGCGCTCCGCTCCCTGCGTCAGGCTCCCGCGATCACCCCAGAAAACCGGCCGCCACTGCAGCGCGAACTTGAAGCCGCCCTGCAGACCTGCGACTGGTTCACGATCGGCGTGATGGCCCCTGATGCCGCCAGCGCCATCGCGGCCCTGCGCAGCGTTGAGCGGGCCCTCGGCTGGGATCCCCTCGGTGATCCCGAGGAAGCGCTGCCGGAGGGACCGGTGTTTCTGAAAGGCAATCAACGCAGTGGTGGCCTGTTGATTCGCCGCGAAGAAGGCCTCGGCGAGGGCGTCCTGATCAGCGGCCATCGCCTCGACGATGCCGATGCTGGCGACACCTGGGGCCCCCTGCCGCTCGACTTCTTCGCTATCGACTGATCACGAGTTGGCGCTGGACCCTTGCCAGGGTCCCGCCGATCTCTAGGCTGGGCGGCTGTAGACGGGCAGCATGCTGCCGGGGAGAAGGTTTCACTGATGGCTGGTTCGATCCTGCGCATTGCCTCCCGCCGCAGCCAGCTGGCCATGGTCCAGACCCACTGGGTGCGCGACGAGCTGGCCAAAGCCCACCAGGGCCTGGAGATCAGCATCGAAGCGATGGCCACCCAGGGCGACAAGATTCTCGATGTCGCCCTGGCCAAAATCGGCGACAAGGGCCTGTTCACCAAGGAACTCGAGGCCCAGATGCTGGTCGATCAGGCCGACATCGCCGTGCACAGCCTCAAGGATCTGCCCACCAACCTGCCCGAGGGACTGATGCTGGGCTGCATCACCGAACGGGAAGATCCCGCCGATGCCCTCGTAGTGCACGCCAAGCACAAGGACAAGACCCTGGCCACCCTGCCGGCTGGTTCCGTGGTCGGCACCAGCTCCCTGCGCCGTCTGGCCCAGCTGCGCCACCACTACCCGCACCTCACCTTCAAGGATGTGCGCGGCAACGTCATCACCCGCCTGGAAAAGCTCGATTCGGGTGAGTTTGATTGCCTGATCCTGGCGGCCGCAGGCCTCGGCCGCCTGGGCCTCAGTGATCGCATCCACGAACTGATCGATCCCTCGATTTCGCTGCATGCGGTCGGCCAGGGAGCTCTTGGAATCGAATGCCGCGAAGGGGACACCGCTGTTCTTGAACAGATCAAGGTGCTCGAGCATCGGCCCACCGCCCGGCGCTGCCTGGCAGAACGCGCCTTCCTGCGGGAGCTTGAAGGCGGCTGTCAGGTGCCGATTGGCGTCAACACCCGTTTTGAAGGCGAAGGCGACGACGCTGAACTGGTGCTCACGGGCATGGTGGCCAGCCTCGATGGCCTACGCCTGATCCGCGATCAGGTTCAGGGGCCGCAGAACGACCCCGAAGCCCTTGGCGTCGCTCTCGCCCATGCGCTCAAAGCCCAGGGAGCAGGAGAGATCCTGGAGGAAATCTTTGCCACCGTTCGGCCCGAGGCCTGAGGGCAGACCCGAAGCGATCCCGACCGAGGCGGAAGCCGCCGGGCTGGATCGTCCTGGCAATGGCCGGCCCCGTGCTGGCTGGCCGCTCACCTGGTCGGCGGACCCTGTTCAAGTCAAGCTCGGGCCCGAAACACCAGAGTCAAAGGAGCCCGAATTACGAGCCCTGCCTTTTCAGTGGAGCCTGGTGGCCTGGGCGGCACTGGTGGGGGTGCTCACCGGAGCGGCCGTGGTCGGCTTTCATTTCCTGCTCGGCTTCATCAACAACTTCCTGTTCGGACCGTTCGTTGAGACCCTGCTTCAGCTCGTCAATCCAACCCCGGCGCCGCCGCCGGTGCTGGAGGTGCCTCCCCTGGCGGTCGACAATGGCACCCCGCTGAAGGCGCTGTTGCAGATCGGCCTGGGGGGCCTGGGCTTCCTGCCACCACCACCGCTGCCGCCGGAACCGCTGCCGCTGCCGCCGCCACCCCCCTGGGGACTGGCGATGCTGGCCTCCTGGCCGGTGGTGCTGGTGCCGATGGTCGGCGGTCTGGCCGTCGGCCTGCTCAAACGCTTCGGCGGACCTCTCGGGCCTGGGATGCCGAGCCTGATGGCGATGGCCGAGGGCAGCGTCGCGGCCGAACCGCGGCTTCCCTGGCTGCGCCTGCTGGCGGCATCCCTCAGCCTGGGAAGCGGGGCTTCGCTCGGGCCTGAAGGTCCGAGTGTGGAAAGCGGTGGCAATCTCGGCCTCTGGGTCGGTCTGAAGGGGCATCTGCCCCCGGCCAGCCAGAAAGCGCTGGTCGCGGCCGGCGTTGCCGCTGGCCTGGCCGCCGGCTTCAAGGCACCGATTGCCGGGCTCTTCTTTGCCTTTGAAGGCACCTACAGCACGATCCCCGGCCGTCCCAGCCTCCGGGCTGTGCTGGTGGCCGCCGTGGCTTCCTCCCTGGTCACCCAGCTCTGCCTCGGTGATGAGCCGATCTTCCGACTGCCGGCCTATGAGGTGCGTTCGCCACTGGAGCTGCCCCTCTATCTGGGTCTCGGCCTGCTGGCCAGCCTGCTCTCCTGGTTGCTGATCCGGCTGCTGGAGCTGGGGCGCAGTCAGGTGATCCAGACCTCGCTCTCGCGCCTGCCGAGCTGGATGATCACGGGCCTGGGCGGACTTGGCGTCGGCTTGCTGGCGCTCGGCTTCCCGCAGGTGCTGGGGGTCGGTTACGACACGATCGAGGCCCTGCTTGGCAACAGTGGCAGCGTCACCCTGCTGACGTTGCTGACGCTGCTGGGGGTGAAACTGCTGGCCACGGGCCTGAGCAGCGCCACCGGCTTCGTGGGAGGCGGCTTCGCTCCGTCGTTGATGCTCGGCGCCCTGCTTGGCAATTGCTATGGCCAGCTGCTGGGAGAGAGCGGCTTCCACCTGCCGATCGCCGAACCGCCGGCCTACGCGATGGTGGGCATGGCGGCCGTGCTTGCGGGCAGTGCCAGGGCACCCCTCACCGCCCTGCTGCTGCTGTTTGAACTGACCCACGACATCCGGATCGTGTTGCCGCTGATGGCGGCGGCCGGCCTGAGCGCGGCCCTGGTCGAACGGTGGATGGGCCTGGCGGATCCTGGCCTGATGGGCCGCGACCTGGCAGAAGAGGAGCGGAGGGCCAGGCTGGCCGCCCTGCCCGTGGAGGCCGCCCTCGAGCTCGGCCGACCGCTGGTGCTACCCGCCGATCTTGCGCCCCAGCAAGCGCTCGATCGGCTGCTCTCGAGCCGGGCCCATTGCTTGCTGGTGCAGGAGGACGGCTGGGTGTTGGCGTTGGTGACCCTGGCCGATCTGCAACGCAGCCTGGGATCCAGCCGAAGCGCCGAGCGCCTGATCGACTGCCGCCGTGCCGACCTGCTCTGGCTACCGGCGAGCGCCAATCTGGCCCAGCTCGAAGATCAGCTCACCCCGAACCAGTTGCGGCAGCTGCCCGTCTTCAGCTGCGATCATCCCGGACTCCCAGCGCTGCCGAGCGGCTCTCCCAACCGAGGCCTACGGGTGGATGAGCTGCTGGGCCTGGCCAGTCGCGATGGCATGGCACGGGCCCTGGCCACGGCCCTGATGGCCTCAAGCAGCGAGGCCCTGCAACCGGCACCCTGAACCGAACGACTGGCAGCGATTCAGCCGCCGACCAGGGACGAAGCAGCGCTGCCATCGTCCATCGACAGAGGAAGCTGAGCCGCCGAGGGATCGGAAGCCCGCAACCGGTGAATGATGCTGCGGCGATCCAGCTCAGAGAGCTCGCCATCCCCACACCACTTCAACACCGTGCTGGGGACAGGGTGAACGGCGTTCGATTCCCTTGCGGGGAAGGCAGGCATGGGGAACGTCTGGATCGTGGGAGCGTCAAACCTGACCCGCTCAGGGGCACAATCCCGAGCACGACCAAGGCAATCTTGCCAAACACCCTAAGGGGATCCACCAGGGCCGAGGCGACCAGAAGCCTCAACTAAAGAAAGTTTTTCGTGATCTGCAGCAACCATGAACCAGAACTGCTGCATCAAAAAAAGGCAGGCCGATCGGCCTGCCCTGGTGCATGGTTGGGGATTGGCCCCAAAGGGTGAACCAGACGTGGCCCCGGGGAACAACCGCCGCTCGGAAGCCTGGGCTTGGTCGATCAGCCGACGACCCCGTTCACCAGCCGGGGCTGGATGGTCTCCAGGTAGCGGGCCTCGCATTCCTTGATGATGCGCACGGCATCAGCCACTCCGAGGAAGCCATTCACCTTGCAGGTGCCAGGCTTCTTCAGATCCTTGTAATGCTCCCAGTAGTACTGGGTTTCCTTCTTCCAGTGATCACCGAGCTGCTCGAAGCTGGTGATGTGATCCATCCGCTTGTCATCAGCGAGAACGGCAATCACCTTGTCGTCCACCTCACCGCCATCATCAAAGGTCATGATGCCGATGATCCGGGCCTCAACGACGCTGCCGGGAATCAGGGGCTCCGTGACACCAACAATTTCAATGTCGAGCGGGTCGCCATCTTCATCCCAGGTGCGGGGAATGCAGCCGTAGGCGAAGGGGTAGGCCAGTGACGAATAGCCCACCCGATCGAGCTTCAGATGGCCGGTTTCGGTGATCAGTTCGTACTTGTTGATCGTGTTGCTGTTCAGCTCCACGATCGTGTTGAGGCGCAGCTCAGCCTCATCGGCGAAGGCCGGCAACACGTGCAGCAGGTTGAGCATGGTCCTGCTGGGGGCGTGGTCGATGTTCGCCATGGGCTCGGCAGATCAGGTCGGATCGGGGCGCATCCTACGGAGAGCCCGGCCGCTCAGCCGCCTTCGGCAGCCAGAGCGATCGTCCGGCGTAGGTGATCGAGGAAGGGACGGGGACTCAGGCTCCGGCCCGTGACCCTCTCCACCAGGGCCTCGCCGGTCACCGCCCGTCCCAGGGGCCAGACGTTCTCGCCCAGCCAGGCCTGCATCGCCGCTTCCTCGCCGGCGGCGATCAGCGGCTCCAGTGGACCGAGGGCCAGCTCCATCGCTTCCGTGAGCTGGGCGCTGATCAAGTGTCCGAGGGCATAGGAGGGGAAGTAGCCGAACAGCCCCTCGGCCCAATGGATGTCCTGCAGGCACCCCTCCTGATCGCTGCTGGGCGTCAGGCCGAGCAGGTCGGTGCAGCGCCGGTTCCACTGCTCCGGCAGCTCCTGCACCGGCATCCCCCCCTCCAGCAGGGCCAGCTCCAGCTCGAATCGCAGCACGATGTGCAGGCCATAGCTGAGTTCATCGGCCTCCACCCGGATCAGACCGGGCTGCAAAGGATTCAGGGCCCGCCAGAAACCGCTGGCCCCCTGCCAGGGATCACGTCCCAGATGGGCGCAGAAGCGCTGGTGCCAGCGCTCAGCGAAGGCGCGGCTGCGGGCCACCCGGCATTCCCAGAACAGCGACTGGGACTCATGCACACCCATGGACGTGGCCTCGCCCAGCGGCCAGGGGAAGTAATGGTCGGCCGTCCGCGGCAACCCCTGCTCGTAAAGGGAATGGCCCCACTCATGGGCCGTGGCCAGAAACGCCGAGAGCGGCTGATTGGGGACCACCCGTGTGGTGATCCGGAAATCGGCCGGGCCAACGGTGCAGGAAAACGGATGGGCTGAACGGGAGCGCTGGCAGCGGCGTTCGTCGTAGCCCCAGCTGTTGAGCAGTTCGTTGCAGAGCTGCTCCTGCAGAAGCTCGGGGATGTCTGGGGTCTGCGGCGCCGGGTCTCTGCCCTCCTGAACCGAGGCCAGCAAGGCGGGAAGCTCGGCCTTGAGCGGTGCAAACAGCGCTTCCAGGCGGGCCTTGCTCACCTCGGGTTCAAAAGGCTGGGCCAGCACCTCCCAGGGGCTGCGAGCCACCGGTTCGGCCGCAGCCAGCTGGCTGGCCTGCTGACGCCGCAGCGCAATCAGCTCCTCGAGGGCCGGGGCAAAACTGGAAAAGTCGTTGCAGGCGCGGGCGTCCTGCCAGACCGCATTCCCCCGCGACTGCGCCTCGGCCAAAGCGGCGACCAGGCCTGGATCGAGGCAGCGCTGACGCTCGAGCTCCAGCCGCAACAGCTGCAGATTGCGGCGCTGCTCTGGCGGCGACGATGAGCTGAGCTCGGCCTCAGCCGCCGCCAGGAGCTCGGCGTAGGCATCACTGCTCTGGCGGGCATGCAACTGGGCGGCCAGCAGGGCCAGCTGTTCACCGCGCCAGGGTGCTCCCGCCGCCGGCATCACCGTGTTCTGGTCGTAGTAGAGGGCGCTGCTGATCGAGCCGAGCAGCTGCGTCTGGTGCAGGTGCTGCCGAAGCCGTTCAACGGCGGGACTCTGGAAGGACATCCACAGGGCACAAGCGCTCGCCCCAGCATGGCGGGAGGCGGGCCGGCGGTCTTCCCCTCTGATTCAGACTGAGGCCACCGCAGCAGACAGAGCTGGACGATGGCCCCCACCCGATCGCAGCGCCGCCTTGATCGACCCCGACTGCTGAGCTGGGCCCTGGGCCTGTTGCTGGCGCTGACCTCGGTGCTGCCGCTGCCGGCCACGGCCTGGGCCGCCCCGGCCTCGGGCGAGACCCTGTTCCAGAACCATTGCGCCGGCTGCCATCTGAATGGCGGCAACATCCTCAGACGCAACAAGACCCTGAAACTGGCGGCCCTGAAACGTCAGGGCCTCGACAACGAAGCCGCGATCGCCAGGATCGCCGCCGGTGGCATCGGCCAGATGGATGGTTACGCCGATCAACTCGGTGCAGGCGGGCCGGAAGCCGTGGCCCGTTGGGTCTGGAGTCAGGCCCAGGCCGGATGGCCGCGGTCCTGAGGGCGAGGGCTCAGAAGGCCTGAATCCAGGGGTGCACGCTCACCTCGGTCCAGATGCCCTGGCGCCAGTACACATCGCCCTTAACGAGGGCCTCCACCTGCTCCTGGCTCTCAGCCTCGTAGATCCCGAACACATAGCGGACATCGGCCGTCGGGCCGAGGGTGATCAGCACCCCCTGCTCCTTCTGAGCCTGCAATCCCGCCAGGTGCTCCTCGCGGTGAGGAGCACGCTTCTCCAGCACGTCCTCGCAGTAGGTCCCCCAGAGCACAAAGCGAGCCATCAGCAACCGCGCGATGAGGGGGAGTCTGCCAGGTGTGGGCCAAGGGTGGATGCTGGCGTGGCTACGGACCGGCAGGCGATGGCGCGGCCGCTGCGCCAGCCCCAGGCCCGGACAGGGGCACCGGGCCATCGGCCATGGCGATCCCGAGCGAGGCGAGCCGATCGAGGATGCCGAGGTTCACCTGCTGCTGGCGTGCCTGCAATGGCAGCGGGTGATCCAGGGCCAGAAAATAGACCAACTCCAGAGCAAGCCCGGCAGGGGTGAGCTCCAGCAGATGGCAGCGTTCAAAGCGAACAGCCGGCATCGGCTCGATCAAGGCTTCGATCGCCACCGTGAGGGCCTGGGCCGACGACCCTGGCGTGCCCTGCGCCAGCAGCAGTCGGGTGAGGATCCGTTTCTCGCTCAGATCGCCGTAATTGCGCAGGGTCTTGGCGAGCAGGTCGCCGTTGGTGATCACCACCCGCTCGCCATCGAGGCTGCGCAGGTGCGTGCTGCGCAGGCCCACCTGTATCACCCGACCCCAGACATCATCGAAGCGGATCAGATCACCGATCACGAAGGGCTGATCAAAGAGGATCGTCAGGTAGGTGAGGAAGTCGCGGGCAGGGGCCTGCAGGGCGAAGCCGATGCCGATGCCGGCGCCGGCGAGCGCCCCGAGCACAGCGGTGAGCTGCAACCCCTGGTTCTGGAGAAACACCAGGGCGCCGAGCAGCCAGAACAGACCGCGGATCATCGGCCCGAGGGCCTGCAGCCCCTGGATCGCCAGCGTTTCCCCCAACCGGGCCAGGGTGGTCTGCAGCAGCCTGATCACCAGCCGATTGGCCAGGCGCACCAGCAGCACCACCAGCACCAGCTGGCTCAGGGCCTGAAGCAGCCGCAGCCCCGTGGAGCCCAGGGGCAGGATCTCCAGCGACAGCGTCACCACCAGCAAGGCCGCGATCCGCGCCAGGGTCTGGAGGAGCATCCGGGGCGACTCCCCGCTCCAGGGGGTGCCGCGGGCCGCCAGACGGCTGAGCAACGAGCGCATCACCGCGAACACCAGAGCCACCAGCACCAGGCCGATGACCAGGTGCAGCGACGCCGAGAGCAGGGGTGGCAGAACGACAGCGTTCAGCGCAGGAAGCGCCATGGACGGGAACCGGCAGGCCGCGGGCCCTCAGGCTAGGGAGTGCCGATCGGCTGCCACCTCAGTGATCGAGGGCCTGGCGCAGGCTGGCGCAGAACTGACGAGCGGCTGCGGCCTTGGCGTCGGCGCCCTCCGCCTGGGCCATCACCGCCACCAGGGCACTGCCAACGATGGCGCCGGAGGCACCCCAGTCGCGCACCTGAACCGCCTGCTCAGGGCCGGAGATGCCGAAACCCACCGCCACCGGCGGACCGGGGAGAGCCTTGAGCTGCTGCACCAGGGGAGCGACCCGGGTTTCCATCGCGGTGCGCACACCGGTGACGCCGGTGACACTGACCAGGTAGGTGAAGCCGCGGCTGGCGGCATGGATCCTGGCCATCCGCTCCGCCGGCGTGGTGGGAGCGACGAGCAGCACCAGATCAAGACCGTGGGCACGGGCCAGGGGCGAGAGCTTTTCGGCCTCCTCCAACGGCAGATCGGGAACCACCAGTCCGGCGGCGCCGGCGGCAGCAGCTTCCTGGCAGAAGCGCTCGAGACCGCGGCTCAGCAGGGGATTGCTGTAGGTGAACAGCACCACAGGCACGGTCAGGACCCCCTTGAGGCCCGCCAACAGCTCCAGCACCGCTGCAGGTGTGGTGCCGGCAGCCAGGGCACGGCTGGCGGCGGCCTGAATCACCGGACCATCAGCGAGGGGATCGCTGTAGGGGATCCCGAGTTCGATCAGATCGGCACCGGACTCCTGCAGGGCCAGCAACGTGGAGCGGGTGGTCTCCAGGCCACCATCGCCGGCGACCAGAAACGGCATCAGCGCACAGCGACCCTCCGCCTGGAGTGAGGCAAAGCGCTGGGCGATCAGCGTTGCGCTGGCAGCAGGGGCGGCAGACATCAGGCCCGGAGCAGACGGTCGGATCGGCTGAGCCTATGGGGTCAGCGACCGCCGGAGGGCTCGGTGGGGTCAGCCGGCTCAGCGGGCAGCTGACCGACCTCACGCAGCAAGGCCTCCTGCTCCTCGGGACTGAGGGCCTCGAAGCGCTTCTGGAGCTCGGCGTCGGTGGCGGCGTCGTAGGCATCGCGGTATCGACGGCGCTGCTCCATGTAGGTCATGCGCCCCGTCACCACCCGGAACAGGTAGCTGCCAGTCCAGCCGAGCACCACCAGCACGAGCAGAGCTTCCGCCGCAATGCCGGCCGAAAAGCCCTCCAGCCCAGAGAGCTTGAACAGGGCATAGCCGAGACCTCCGAGGCCGAAGACCCCGAGACCGAGCAGCAGGGATTGGCCGCGGGTCACTCGCCCTGCCCCACCAGCCGGAAATTGAGGAAGGGCGAAAAAAGAATCAGGCCCGGGAAGCAGAGAAACACCAGGCCATAGATCGCCGTGCGCTCCAGCTTGCCCATCACCATCCAACGGCGGTTCATCCACCAGTAGAGAGCCAGAGGAGCCACCACCAGATAGGCACCGCCGAGCACGGCATAGGCACCGATCACCAGCAGGGTGTCGAGGGAGATCGGCAAATCGCCGAGGACGCCTGGCAGGCTCACGGGTGGTACGTCGTCGTCAACCAAATCTAGGATGGGAGCGGGGCTCCGGGGGACCGGTGGCAGGCCCGGGGGCATGGCGAAATTGGTAGACGCAGCGGACTTAAAATCCGCAAACGGCAACGTTGTGGGGGTTCAAGTCCCCCTGCCCCCATCGCCCAGCGCAGGCGCCACGCTTAGAGGCCAGTCAGTGCCCAAGCCCTAGGTTGCAGAGGCCAGCTGTAGGGAGCCAGGTCCTGTCGGGGCCCGCTGGGCTCGAACACACGAACACACGACGCCACCTTGGTCGCTGCAGCCGACCCCAGGGAGTTCTTGTGCTCAACTGCGCGGCAGGGCTTCAGGGTGAACCGACGGGTTCGCGCGACACCAAAGCCGCCGCCAGCAGCCCACCGGCAAAGCCACTGAGATGGCCGATCCAGCTCACTCCCGGCGGGCTGAAGACGGGGATCAGGCTGGGGAGAATGCCGCCGTAACTGATCACGGCAACAAGGGATAACAGCAGACTCAGGGGTCGCCGCTCCAGCCAGCCGATCAGGAGCAGATAGCCCAGCAGGCCATAGACAACCCCCGACAGACCATGGCTGGCTCCAGGCCAGAACAACCACACGGGGATCTCCATCGCCAGCACGCAGCACCACAGAGCCAGATAGTGGCGGCGCCCCTTGGCGAGCACCAGCCAGGAGAGAGGCAGAAACACAACACTGTTGCTGAGCAGATGGCCCAAGGACTGATGACTGAAGGGGGCGGTGAACACACCCCAGATCGGCCCTCCAGCCGTCAGCGGCAGATTCCAGCGTCCAGCAAAGACGAGTTGATCGATCAGCTCCTGGGCCCAGGCCACCGCCAGAAGCACAAGCGGAAGCAGCAGTGTGCGGCTGGTTCTGGCCAGAGCCCGATCGATCCGCATCAGCCGGGAATCAGCCAAAGAAGATCGTGAGCTGGATCGATTCTGGCGCCACGGATGCGCGCCTGCCATGCGCCCCAAGCGATGACGACAAGGCCTCGGTAGGCCTCGGCTCAGACCGCGCACGGACAACCTCGGAACCAGGAACAAACAAGGCCGCACCGATGGCGAGGACCGTGGATCCAGGCGAATTGACAAGTGCTCTCAGGCGACAAAGAATCAGGTCAAAGGAGCCAACGTTGTCAAGCGTGAACCACCTCTCCGTCCGGATCGCCGTCGGCGCCTCGCTGATCTACGCGGTGATCGCCATCCTGTTCAACCTCTCCAATGGGGTCGTGTTCCTGTTGGTTGGCCCCTACTCCGATCTCTACGGCTCCCCGCTGTGGAACGTCAAGAACCTGGTGATCTCCTCCCTGGTGCTGGTGGCTGTGCTGGTCGGCGTTGTGGCCTCGATCGTTTCCCTGGTGCGCCATCGCGATGCCCGACTGGTGGCCTCTCTCAGCCTCACCCTCTCCTGCGTCGGCCTGTCGGTGCGGCTTCAGGACATCTGCAGTTTCCTGAGTCAGCTCCTGCATCGCTCCTGAACGCCCACCAGGCCAGCCCCCAGCCGCCGCCATCAGCTGGCCAGAGTGGTCAGGTGTTGCGATTGTGCCCATGCCTGAGCTGCCGACACTGAGCTTCCGTGCGGCTGGCGAACGCTTCCTGAGCCGCCGCGACTGGCTGGAAAGCTGGCACAGCTTCAGTTTTGGTGGCCACGATGATCCGGCCTGGCGCGGCTATGGGCCGCTGCGGGTGATCAACGACGATCGCTTGGCGGCCGGATCAGGCTTCGGGCTCCACCCGCACCACGACATGGACATCATCACGGTGATGGTGGAAGGCCAGCTCGATCACGAAGACAGCCTCGGCCATCGCGGCCGGCTGCTGGCGGGCGATGTGCAGGTGATGGAAGCAGGCCGGGGGATCGCCCACAGCGAAATCAATGGCGGCCAGGAGACCTGCCGCCTGCTGCAGATCTGGATCGAACCGGCTGCCGCCCATGCAGCACCCCGCTACAGCCAGGCCAGCCAGCGCATCGATCGAACCTGGACGCCCCTGGTGGGACCGGAGGGCTCAGGAGCGAGCTTGTCGATCTCCCGGCCGATCGTGCTCTGGCGAGCCAGACCTGAGGCTGGCCAGAGGCTGACACTGCCGGTTCAGGCGCCGGATCTGGGTTGGCTTCAGATCATTGCGGGGAGGGTGGCCTTGCTGGGCTGCAACGGCTCATGCCCCCAGACCCTGGTCGCTGGCGATGGGCTGGGCCTGACGACCGGGGCCGTGCAGGGCCTGCGCGCGCTCGAGAGCGGCAGCGATCTGCTGCTTTTTTTGCTGCGCTGAGCGAGCCAGGCCGCCGAGGCCGCCAGCGGAATCGAGCGCTTGATGGCGCTAAGAGCAGACCGGCCAGAGGCCCCGCAGCAGCGATGGGCCAGGGGGCATCTGGTCGTAGGGGACCCGAGGGTACGCAACAGCAAGGGCCCGGAGAACCCACAGCGCTTGAAGCGCTGCTGATGGGTTCCCCGAGCCCCCTGGCCTAATCCCGAAGACTGGCCTTGGCTGGATCAGTAACGACCGCCGCCACCACCGCCGCCGTAACCGCCGCCGCCACCGCCGTAGCCGCCACGGCCACCGCCGCCACCACGGGGCTCGGCCTTGTTGACCCGGATGTTGCGGCCCATCCACTCGACGTCCTGCAGGTCGGCGATGGCCTTGGCCTCGTCGGCTTCGTTCGCCATTTCGACAAACGCAAAGCCACGCTTGCGGCCGGTTTCACGGTCGAGGGGCAAGCTGCACTGCTTCACGCTGCCGTACTCACTGAACAGGTGTTCCAGATCAGGAACTTCGGCATCGAAGGAAAGATTGCCGACGTAAATCGTCATAGCCAGAGAAATTGAGAACCGATCCTTCGAAAGCCCAGAAGAAAGTGGTGAGCTTGCAAACGAGACATCTTGGAATCCCCACCACCCTAGACCGGCCGCGGCCGCGACCCGAGACCGTTCCCGATCAGCAGCACCGAGCACGGTGACTAGGTAGGCGGTGGCTTCGGTCCGTCGTCATCGCCAAGTTGGCTCTGCAACCGCTCGAACAGCCAGGCCAGGGCGTCCGAGCGTTCCAGATCAGCTCCACAGACCTGATCCAGCCAGATCCTGGCCTGGCGCTCAATCGCCTCGTAAACCCGATGGCCAGGCTCAAGGCTCAGGTTGCGGGCGTTCAGGCGCTGGGCCGCCTGCTCACTGGGACCAAGCACCACATACCGGCGGCCGTCCGACCCGACGTAAGTCAGCCGCCCCTCATGATCCAGTACCGGGGAGGTAAGCGGCGTGGCGGGGGGCAGCTCAGGGTCGGTATCCATCGGGGCGGTCTCCAGCCACAACAGAACAGCAGCAGATCAGGAGGCCGTGACCTCGGCGCTGGCCGCCGTCGCGGCAGCAAGATCACGGCGCAGCACCGCCAGCAGATAATCGGGCGCCTTGTAGCGATTGGGCAGACAGAGGTGCAGCTTGGCCAGGCGCTCCCAACAGACCGTACGTTGAATCGCTTCCAGGCTGCGACCCTCCTGAAGCAACAGGCGCAGCGCTTTGCAATAGAGCGGATAGTTGGCTTCCAATTCTCCGATCGTCATGGAGGACCCATTCGCGCTTTTCACAACCATCTCTCGGATGAAACGCGCCGCCGGTTGGGTCCGGAACCGCTGCATCCAACCCTATGCCCACTCTGTTGGCACCGTGGCCTGGCCGCCGTTTCCTTACCAACCGTTACAGATCATCACCGGACCTTGCGACCCTGACTACGGACCGCAGGTGCCTTGTTCCGGCTCAGGCCGGCTGCAGACTCGGCACGGCCAGGGCCGCAGGTGGCTCCGGCGGCAAGGCCGAAAGCTGCTCCTGGATCTCCCGGCGAACCACCGCCCGGTACTCCATGAAATGTTCGTTGTGGGCGAGCACCACCAGGAACTGCTCCAGGACGCCGGGATTACGGCGCGCCACTCGCCAGAGGGAGCGCCAGAACCGGAAGCGGGTATCGCGGCGGATGCCCTGACGCCAGATGACGATCAACAGGGCACGAACATCACACCAGGCCGGCAGAGCCGCTTTACCGAAGGCCGCCGGCACATAACGCTGCCAACGGGGTAGCCCCATCCTCAGGTAGTAACTGGTGACCCGTTCGATGTAGGCGTGCGGCTCATACAACCGGCAGAACGCATCAACATACTCATTGGCGATGTCGCGGATCGGCCGGGTGGGAACAAAATTGAGCAGATTGGTCTGATTGACCCCTTTGGCATCGGCCTTGTCCTCAATCAGACGCCCTTCGTTTTCAAGACGATGCCAAAGCCCTGTGTTTGGCAGGGCCTGCAACATGCCCATCATCGCGGCCGGAATTCCCGTGCGACTGACGAACTGAACGATGCGATCCCCAGCGCCGATGCGCTCGCCATCAAAACCGATGATGAAGCCCGCCATCACGCGGATGCCATAGGAGCTGATCCGATCCACCGCCTCCTCGAGGGAGCTGCGGGTGTTCTGCAGCTTGCCGGCCGTGGCCAGACTGGCCTCATCCGGGGTCTCGATACCCAGAAAAACACTATCGAAGCGGCACTCAGCCATCATCTGCATCAGCTCTTCATCCGCCGCCAGATCGACGGAGGCTTCTGTCGCCAGGCTGAAGGGATAGCCCCGCTCGATCTGCCATTGCTTGAGAGCGGGCAGCAGCAACTTGGCATTGCGTTTGTTGCCGATGAAATTATCATCAACAAGGAAAATCGAACGACGCCAACCAAGATCATAAAGAGACTGCAGTTCGGCGATCAACTGCTCTGGTGTTTTCGTTCGTGGCTTGCGTCCATAGAGCACAATGATGTCGCAGAACTCACATTGGAAAGGGCAACCACGGGAGAACTGCACCGACATTGAGTCGTAAGCATCAAGCTGGAGCAGGTCAAAGCGCGGCACCGGCGTTGACGTGACATCGGGCTTTTCACCATTGGCACTGAAACGCCCACCCGATTCGCCCCGTTCAATCGCTTCAATGAACATCGGCAGGGTGATTTCACCCTCATCAAGGATCTTGAAATCCGCCAGGCTGAGCTCAGGAGCATCCGGCGTGGAACTGGCAAAGGGCCCACCAACAGCCACGGGCAACCCCCGCGCTTTGGCCGCAGCGATCTGCACGGCCATGTCGGCGCGTTGCACGATCATGCCGGAGATCACCACCAGCTCAGCCCAGTCCCACTCCGCCTCGGTCACCTCTCGCACATTGCGGTCAACCAGCTTCATCTCCCAGTGCTGGGGCAGGAGGGCTGCCACAGTGACCATCCCCAGGGGCGGCAACAGCACCTTGCGGTTGACCAGTTCAAGAATTTTTTCGTAGCTCCAGAACGTCTTCGGGAACTCGGGGTAAAGAAAAAGTGTGCGCATACCGTTCAAGGAGAGCCGGAGGCGCGCACGCTGCCGGTAAGGGCGATCTGAATCCAACCACACCTTAAGGGTGAACTTCCCCGGTCGATGCCTCCAGTCGCCAGTTCAGAATTTCGCCGGCATGGAAAGGCACCAGATCCACCGTGCCGCCAGCACCATCATCGAGTTGCACCAGCTCCGGAATCCGCTGCGGCTCCCGCACGAGCCGGATCCGTTCCTCGTTGATGGCCAGGCCGTAAAACCGCGGGCCATGCTCGGAGGCAAAAGCCTCCAGGCGATCCAGCGCCTGCTCCTCCTCAAACACCTGGGCATAACTCTCGATCGCCCAGGGGGCATTAAAAATGCCGGCGCAACCACAGGCGGATTCCTTCGCTGCTCGGCCATGGGGGGCCGAGTCGGTGCCCAGGAAAAAACAGGGCCGGCCGGAGACCGCCGCCCGCCGCAGGGCCAGACGATGGCGCTCGCGCTTGGCCACCGGCAGGCAATAGAAATCCGGCCGCAGCCCCCCACGGAACATCGCATTGCGATTGATGTGCAGATGATGGGGCGTGATCGTGGCCGCCACAGACACACCAGCCGCCTCAACGAAATCAACCGCCTGCTCGGTGGTGATGTGCTCCAACACCACCTTGAGGCCGGGATGGCGTCGCACGAGCGGTTCGAGATGGCGCTCCAGGAACACCGCCTCCCGATCAAAGATATCGACGCTGGCATCGGTGACCTCGCCATGCACCAACAGGGGCATGCCGATCGCTTCCATCGTGGCGAACACGGGCTCCAGCCGAGTCAGATCACTGACGCCGGCCGCTGAGTTGGTGGTGGCATGGGCGGGATAGAGCTTGCAGGCCGTGAACACGCCCTGGCGAAACCCCGCCGCCAGATCGTCGGCCTCGGTGCCATCGCTGAGATAGGCCGTCATCAGCGGCTCGAAGCCAGCATGATCCGGCAAGGCCGCAAGGATCCGCTGCCGATAGGCCACGGCCGCAGCCGTCGTCGTCACCGGCGGCACCAGGTTCGGCATCACGATCGCCCGGGCAAAGGAACGGGCCGTGCTCGCTGCCACCGCCCGCAGCATCACGCCATCACGCAGATGCACATGCCAGTCATCCGGCCGGCGGAGGCTGAGGCGGGGCTGCGGCGTCTCGATCGGGGCAGAAGACGGGGACATCAGCAGAACGGCGCCGCAGGACGGCACAGGGTGTTGATTCCTCCAGTGTGGGCCGTCGCCGTGATCAGCGGCTTGCATTCAGGCCCGAAGCAATCCGAGCAGGCCGAATCCATGCCCTGCTGGCAGAGGCGAGGGCTGCGGCCTGATTACGGCCTTGACGCTGCAGCACAAGAGCCGCCAGAGCGATCACTCTCTTTAGCATGATTCTGGACTTTCAGGAGTTTTTTCATGGCCTTGATCAAGTGGGAACCCCTCCGGGAAATTGAGGACATCGTTGATCGCTACAGCCGCGCCATGGGGCTACCGATGATGCGTTCCAGTGATCTGAGCGGCAATGGCGAATGGTGCCCCAGAGTTGATATCTCGGAAAATGATGCCGCCTTTCAGGTGCGGGCGGAAATTCCCGGCGTCCAGAAAGAAGACGTGAAAGTGACCCTCGACAATGGTGTCCTGACCCTGGAGGGTGAGCGTCGTCAGGAAAAAGAAGAGAAGGGTCTTCGTTTCCATCGCATTGAGCGCTCCTACGGAAACTTCATCCGTAGCTTCACCCTTCCCGCCGAGGTGGATCAGGAGCACCTCAAGGCCCACTTCCACGATGGCCTGCTTGAGGTGGAGATTCCCAAGAGCGGCGAACGACGGTCCCGCTGCATCCAGGTTCCGGTCGAGTAAGGCCGATAGCGGGCTGTGCCCCCGGCGGGCACAGCCCCAGCAACGTTCCCCCCGATCAGGCGCCCTGATTCGGGGGTTGATGGCGGCGCGGCAGCTGACCGACCTGCTCACGGGCCAGGGCCAGCAGCCGGGCCTCGGTGAGCTGATCGTCATCGACGGTGATCACCGACAGGATTCGATCCGCCAGTTGCGGATGGCGCCGCTGCAAGTGATCGAGCAGCAGCTGACGCAGATCGCTCTGGCCCGTGCCGTGGCCGACGAGCAGCACCCGATCGCTTGTGGCGATCAAGCCGCACAGCTGCTCGAGCAGGGCGGTGTCGATCGGGGCCCGCTGGCCGGGCAGATCCCGTTCCTTGCGATGGGTGGTGCTCTGGCGGGTCCCCCAGACACCTTCGCTTCGCAGCTGGCTATGGGCAACGCCGTCACCTTCGAGGCGGTAGGCATCGCAGCGTCGATGGCTGAGCTTCAGCACCAGCAGACGGGCCTGATCGCCCCGCGGTGTCGCCGGTGCGCCCTCCAGCGGCTGCCTGGCGTCAATTCCCGCCGCCTTCAGCAGGTGGCGCAACCGCATCACCGCCTCAGCATTGAGATCGGAGTCGCCCTGGGCCTGAACCCCGTGCAGCCAGGTCTGGGAACCATCCTGGAGGCGGATCTGAACGCGGTTGTCGCTCAGGGGGATCACCGAACCCCCGAGCGCTTCGATCAACCCCTGCACCTCCCGCAGGCTGAGGCCATGGGGCAGCGGATGGGCGAACAGCGCCTTCAAGGTGCGCTCGTGCTGAACTGTCATCGAACTCGGGCCTGTGCCTGGAGGGTATGGATCGCAGCCGCAGACAACGGAAAGCGCTGCAGATCGACCCGTCAACAGCGGCAGGCGCGGCGATCGACGCCGATGCAGGAGCTGGTCAGGCGGCCCCCAGGCATCTTGAAATCCGCTTGCAGCCGCGCAGCCGCCGTGATGCCGTGGTCGGCGAACGGGAGGGAGCGGTGCTGATCGCCCTCAAGGCCGCCCCAGTGGATGGCGCCGCCAATGCCGCCCTGGTGCGCTTCCTGGCCGAGCGCCTGCACAGACCCCGCGCCAGCATCACCCTGGTTCGCGGAGCCAGCAGCCGCACGAAATGGATCGCCCTTGATGGGGGATCGGTGGCCGAGGCGCGACGGCAGCTGCTGGGTCCGCTGCAGACCAGCCCAGCGGAGAACGAAGCACGCCAGGGGCCCAGAGAGGCGGATCAGCGAGGCGCGGGCGCGGACAGCGGCGGATAGGAATGTCCCCGGCGCCACTGATGCGGAAGCCGAACTCCTGGCAAACTGCCGCCAGCACGTCTCATCGCATGGCACGTTTTCGACAGCTGCTGGCCCTCGCCTCCCTCGGGGCCGTGTTGCTGGTCTCCGGCTGCGCCTCAGAAGAGGGCGGCGTTCAGAGCCAGAAGCTCTCGATGATCAAGAGCCGCGGCAAGCTGATCTGCGGCGTTGACGGCAAGCTGCCGGGCTTCAGTTTCGTGAGCAGCAACGGCCAGTACTCCGGCCTTGATGTGGACATCTGTCGGGCCGTGGCGGCCGCTGTCCTCGCTGATCCATCCAAGGTCGAGTACCGCGACCTCAATTCCAGCGAACGCTTCGCCGCCCTGGCCAGCGGGGAGGTGGACATGCTCTCGCGCAACACCACGTACACCCTCAGCCGCGATGCAGCCGGCGGCAACGGTCTCAGCTTCGGCCCCCCCACCTTCTATGACGGCCAGGGGGTGATGACGCCCAAAGCCAGTGGCATTGGCAGCCTCAGGGATCTGGCCGGCAAACCGGTCTGCGTCGAGAGCGGCACGACCACCGAGCTCAACCTGGCCGATCAGATGCGCCAGCTGAACGTCACCTACACCCCGTTGAAGTTCCAGACCGGCGATCAGACCTACGCCGCCTACCTGGGGGGTCGCTGTGTCGCTGTCACCAGCGACCGCTCCCAGCTGGCCGGGAAGCGCACCAGCTTCCCCAATCCCGACGACCACGTGTTGCTGCCGGATGTGCTGAGCAAGGAGCCCCTGACCCCGGCCAGCGTCAACGCCGATCCGGCCTGGGCCGATGCGATCCGTTGGACCGTCTATGCCCTGATGCAGGCCGAGGAGCTGGGAATCAGCCAGGCCACGATCGATCGCAAAATCGAACAGGCCCGCGCCAACCCCAACCTGGCTGAACTGCGGCGCTTCCTCGGCATCGAAGGCGACTTCGGCAAGCAACTGGGGCTGCCGGCTGATTTCGTGGTCAAGGCCGTCAAGGCCGTGGGCAACTACGGCGAGATCTTTGATCGCAACGTTGGCCCCGGCTCCCCCCTGAAGCTCGACCGCGGCCTCAACCGCCAGTGGAACAACGGCGGTCTGATCTACTCGCCGCCCTTCCGCTGATGTCGGCCAGCCCCCTGCCTGCGGCGGCGCCGCCGATCCCCTGGTGGCGCAACCGACGCCTGCTTCCCTGGCTGCTGCAGGCGGGCGTCGGTCTGATCGTGCTGGTGCTGGTGGCGTTTCTGGTCTCCAACCTGGTGCGCAACCTCACCGCGGCCGGGCTGCTGCTCAGCTTCGGCTGGCTCGACAACCCCGCCGGCTTTCCGATCGCGGAAACGGCCCTGCCCTACGAACCGTCGATGCCCTACTGGCGCGCCCTGGCCGCTGGTCTGGTGAATACCCTGCGGGTGGTGCTGGCCGGCCTGGTGGGCGCCACCCTGCTCGGGGTGCTGGCAGGGTCGGCGGCCTTCAGCAGCAACGGCCTGCTGCGCCGGCTGGCCCGGGGCTATGTGGAACTGATCCGCAACATCCCGCTGTTGCTGCAGCTGGTGTTCTGGTACTTCGTCGTCTTCCTGGCGCTCCCCAATGGCAGCGCCGCCATCCAGCTGCCGGGGCTGGTGCTGGCCAAATCCGGCCTTTATCTCGGCGCCGCCCAGCTGGTGAACGGGGTCTGGCAGGCACCGATCAGCCTGTCGGTGGAATTCGGCGCCCTGCTCACCGGTCTGGTGGTCTACACCGGTGCCTTCATCGCTGAGGTGGTGCGCGGCGGCGTGGCCTCGGTGCCCCGCGGTCAGTGGGAAGCAGCTCGATCCCTTGGTCTGAGCCAGCCCCAGACCCTGGTGCGGATCGTGCTGCCCCAGGCCCTGCGGGTGATCGTTCCCGGCCTCAACAGCCAGTTCATCTCCCTGGCCAAGAATTCCTCCCTGGCGGTGGCCTGCGGCTATCCCGATTTCTATTCCGTGGCCAGCACCACCGGCAATCAGACCGGCCGCGACGTGGAGGTGGTGGTGATCCTGCTGGGCGCCTACCTGGTGATTGATCTCCTGATCTCGGCGCTGATGAACGGGGTCAATCGGCTCGTGCAACTGAAGGAACGCTGATGCCCCTGCCCCCCGTTCCATCGAGGCGCTCCCTGGCCCGGCGCCTGCAGGCCGAACTGTTCGCCTCGCCCCTCGACGGGCTGATCTCGATCGTGCTGATCACAAGCTCTGTGGCGGCGGTCCTGGGGCTGCTGCACTGGGCGACGCGCCAGGCCCGCTGGGCCGTGATTCAGGCCAACAGCACCTTGTTTGCGATCGGGCGCTACCCGGAATCGCAGCAATGGCGGCTCTGGCTGCTCATCACCCTGCTGGCCGCCGCCGCCGGCCTGAGCTGGGGGCTGCTGCGCGGCCTGCCACAGCCGGACCGTCCGGCCCAGCGCTGGCCACAGAACGACCGGCTGGCGCTGCTGCTGCTGAGTGCCATGGCGGTGCTGGGGCCCTTCTCGCTCAAGCTGAGCGTCGCCATCCAGCTGCGCTGGGTCCTGATCACGGCCCTGCTGCTTCTGCTGCGCTGGGCAGCCGGCCGCTGGGCGCAGCGCATTCCCGGCCGCTGGCAGCGCTGGCTGCCCCTGCTCTGGCCCGTGCTCTACCTGCTGGGGATGGTGCTGATCAGCGGTGGCCTCGGCCTGATCCAGGTGCCGTCCTCGGAATGGGGTGGGTTGCTGCTCACCCTGCTGGAAGCCAGCTTCGCGATCCTGCTCTGCTTCCCGCTCGGGATTCTGCTGGCCCTGGGCCGCCGCAGCGACCTCCCCCTGCTGCGCTGGGGCTCGGTGCTTTACATCGAGTTCATCCGCGGCGCGCCGCTGATCACGTTGCTCTTCCTGGGCCAGAACATCCTTGGCTTCCTGTTGCCCGGCGGTCTGGCGCCCGAGCGGGTCTGGCGAGCCGCCTGGGTGCTCACCCTGTTCGCCGCCGCCTATGTGGCCGAAGCTGTGCGCTCCGGCCTGGCAGCTGTGCCCCGCGGCCAGATGGAAGCCGCCCGCTCGCTCGGGCTGCCGCTGCCTCTGGCCCTGATCCATGTGGTGCTGCCCCAGGCCCTGCGGGTGGCCCTGCCGGCCACCGTCGGCCAGTTCATCACCCTGCTGCAGGACACCACCCTGTTGTCGCTGATCGGCCTCAGCGACCTGCTGTTCGTGGCCGGCACCGTGATGGCCAATCCGCAGTATCTGGGCCACAACGCCGAGGTCTATCTGACGCTGGCTGTGCTGTTCTGGTGCTGCTGCGCCGCCCTCGGGCTGGGCAGCCGGGCCCTCGAGCGTCGCCTGGATCCCAACCCCCTCCCCAGCTCCTGATGTCCCCCTCTCCGATGTCGATCGATCCCCGCCTCTCCAAGCCGGCCGGTGATGAGGCCGTGATGATCGAGGCGCGCGGCATCAACAAGTGGTACCCCAACGGCTACCAGGCCCTGCGGGGCGCCGAGCTGACGGTACGGCGCGGTGAAGTGGTCGTGATCATGGGCCCCTCAGGCTCCGGCAAGAGCACCTTCCTGCGCACCTTCAATGCCCTGGAGGATTTCCAGGAAGGCAGCCTGAAGGTTGGCGGCCTGACGCTCTCCAATGACCTGCGCCAGATCGATGCCATCCGCCGTGAGGTGGGGATGGTGTTCCAGCAGTTCAACCTCTTTCCACACCTGAGCGTGCTTGAGAACCTGACCCTGGCGCCGGTGCTGGTGCGGGGACGCCAGAGAGCGCAGGTGGAGGAGCAGGCGCGGCGACTGCTGGAGCGGGTCGGCATCGGCGAGCAGGCCGACAAGTATCCCGGCCAGCTCTCCGGGGGCCAGCAGCAACGGGTAGCGATCGCCCGCTCCCTGTGCATGGAACCGGAAATCCTGCTCTTCGATGAACCGACCAGCGCCCTCGATCCGGAGATGGTGCGTGAGGTGCTGGAGGTGATGCAGACCCTGGCCGCGGACGGAATGACGATGGTGGTGGTCACCCATGAGGTGCGTTTCGCCCGCCAGGTGGCCGACCGGGTGGTGCTGATGGCCGAAGGCCAGGTGCTGGAGGAAGCCCCACCGGAGCGCTTCTTCACCAACCCCAGCCACGAGCGCACACGCCAGTTCCTGAGCCAGATCGCCTGAGTGATTGGGGTGGCGCAGGTCTTGGGCGGCGGCCAGGGAGCGCTTCAGGGGCGACGGCGGGTCGATCCCTAAAGTTGTGAGCGTTGATTCTTCACCGTCTCAGCACTGGACGATCGTGCAGGGCGTGCTCGCCCCGCCTTGATCAGACTCCTTCCTGCCACCCCCTTCTGTTCAGTCGGCATCCCCCCTGCGAACCATGGTCGATCCCTGCCCCCGCCCGGAGAGCCAGCCCCAGGCCACGCAGGCCAGCGAACACATCGCTGAACAACTCGGTCGTCTGATCCCGCTGGTGAATGGGGAGCGGCGGGTGGCCCGGGTGGAACGCAGCAACGAAGTCACCGGCCTGCCATCGCTGCTGAGTTGGGACGACGACGGCCAGCTCCACATCGACTGACGTCGTCCCGGCGGCCGGCAGCATCAGGCTCACGAACGCCCTGTGTCATGCCTCCAGGCGACGGGAGCGGCTGAGCCCCCTGCTTCAGGAGGCCGCGTGGTAGCTGCTGCGCACCAGCGGACCGCTGCGCACCTGCTCAAACCCCAGGGCCCGGGCCTGCTCGGCCAACTCCTCAAACTCATCCGGCGTCCAGTAACGGGCCACCGGGATGTGGGCCAGGGAGGGGCGCAGGTACTGGCCAAGGGTGAGCCGGCGGCAACCCGAGGCCCGCAGATCCACCAGGGCCGCCAGCACCTCCTGGCGCGTTTCCCCAAGCCCGAGCATCAGCCCCGACTTGGTGGGAATCGATGGCGCCAGCTCCGCCGCTGCGGCCAGAAGCTCCAGGGAGCGCCGGTAGGTGGCACCGCGTCGCACCTCGCCCTGCAGGCGCTCCACCGTCTCGAGGTTGTGGTTGAAGCAGACCGGAACGGCATCGAGCACCTGGTGCAGACGCTGGCGCTGCAGGGCTTGGGCTGCGGTCAGGTCGCGGCTGCCGCCCCAGAAGTCCGGCGTCAGCACCTCGATCGCCACTGCGGGCGTGCGCCGGCGGATCGCCGCCATCGCCCCCGTGAACAGG